>NZ_JBFUCJ010000025.1:0-63385 GCF_056405295.1 Variovorax sp. P1_H2
AGCCCGCCCACCCCCTGCCGGGGGCAACACCAGCGGCCCGGCAAAGCCGGTTCCGCGGTGTTCTGGCATTCGTGCTCGCCGGTATCAGGAGCCGCTTTCGTCCTCGACGCAGACATCAGACCCCGCGCAGCAGGTTGGCCAGTTCGACGGCCGACTTCACTTCCATCTTCTCGAACACGCGCGCGCGGTGGACCTCCACCGTGCGCACGCTGATCGCCAGCTGATCGGCGATCAGCTTGTTCGGCAGCCCCTCGACCACGCAGCGCATCACGTCGCGCTCGCGCTCGGTCAGCTCGTCGATGCGGCGCTTGAGCAGCTGGCGCGTGCGCCGGGCCTCGATGGCGCGCAGCGACGCGCCGAGCGCATGCTCGATGCGGTCGACCAGGGCGTTGTCCGAGAAAGGCTTCTCGCAGAAATCGAAGGCGCCGCGCTTGACCGCATCGACCGCGGTCGGCACATCGGCATGGCCGGTCAGGAAGATCACCGGCAGCGTGTCGAGCAGGCCGCGTTCGGCCAGCCGGTCGAACAGCACCAGACCGCTGGTGCCAGGCATGCGGACGTCGAGCAGCAGGCAATGCGGATGGTCCGTCAGCGGCTGCTCGGCCAGGCGGGCCTCGAAGGCTTCGGCGCTGGCGAAATGCTCGCTCACCAGCCGGCGCGACCGCAGCAGCCAGGCCAGCGCCTCGCGCACGCTGGCGTCGTCGTCGACGATGAAGATCAGTGAATCGATCAAGGGTTGCATGAGGTGAGTGAATGTCAGGGAGCGGTCGCCAGCGTGAAACGGAAGATGGTGCCGCGCGGCCGATGCGGCTCGTGCATCAGCACGCCGCCGTGCTGCTCGACCACCGTGCGGCACAGGCTCAGGCCGAGGCCCATGCCGTCGGGCCTTGTCGTGAAGAAGGGCGTGAAGAGGCACGACGCCACCTCGTCGCTGATGCCGCAGCCGACATCGGCGACCGAGAACTCGAGCCAGCGGCGCGCATCCGGCCCCGGGCTGCCGCTGGCGCGCACCACCCGCAACCGCAGCACGCGTTCGATCAGGTCGGGCATGTCCATCGCCTGCATGCCGTTGCGCGCCAGGTTCAGCAGCACCTGCTCGACCAGCGTGCGGTCGCAGACCACCGCCGGCAGGTGATCCTCGAACGCGAGCTCGACGCGCACGCCCAGCTTGCGGGCCTGCAGCCGCACCAGCGGCAGCACCGCGTCGACCAGCGCCTGGGGCGTCACCGAYTCGCGCGTCCGGTCGCGCCGGCGCACGAAGTCGTGCACGCTGCGGATCACCTGGCCGGCGCGATCGGCCTGCTCGGCGATGCGGCGCACCGCCATCGCGACTTCCTGGTGTTCGCCGGCGCGCGGCAGGCCCTCGGCGTTCAGCAGGTTGAGCGAGCCGCTGGCATAGCTGGCGATCGCCGCCAGCGGCTGCGTCAACTCATGGCTCAGCAGCGAGGCCATCTCGCCGACGGTGGCCAGCCGGGCGCTGGCCTGCAGCCGCTCCTGGCTGGCGCGCGACAGCTCCTCGATGCGGCGCTGCTCGCTGATGTCGATGAAGGCGCTCATCCAGCCGGTCTGGGAACCTTGTGCGTTGATCAACGGCGCCTCGAAGATCAGCACCGGGAAACGGCTGCCGTCCTTGCGCATGAAGACCGACTCGAAACCTTCGCGCGGCGGCGTCGCGCCCGCCAGGCGCACCGCCTGCCGGCGCTGGTACTCGTGCGCCAGCTCGGTCGGCCAGTAGGGAGCCTCGACGTCGCTGTGCATCAGCTCCTCGGCGCTGAAGCCCACCATCTCGCAGAAGGCCGGATTGACATAGGTGATCCGGCCCTTCAGGTCGCGTGCGCGCAGGCCCGTGATCACCGAGTCCTCCATCGCCTTGCGGAAGGCCAGCGCATCGGCCAGATCGCGCTCGGCCCGCAGCCGCCGCCGCGTATCGCGCGCCAGCAGCACCAGCACCGACACCAGCGCGATCGAGATGCCCGTGACCAGCGCGGTCAGCATGTTGGGGAACAGGTCGGGCACGGCGCGCCAGCCATCGATGCGCAGCATCAGCGTGACGCCCGGCAGGTCGATCAGCTGCTGCGCGGTGAAGACCCGCGTGCCGATGCGCCGCGGCGCGCCGATCGCCACCAGTCGGGTGCCGTCGGCCTCGGTGAAGGCGACCTCCTGGCCGCGGCTCAGCATCGGCGCCAGCAGTTCGGTCAGCGTGTCGCGCAGCGAGAAGGCGGCCACCAGGTAGCCGCCGCCCTCGATCGGCACGCACAGTTCGAGCACCTCGAGGCCGCTGCCCTGCACCGCGGGCACATAGTGGCTCGGCGAATAGGCCGGCGAGCCCAGCTTGCGCGCGGTCGCGCAGGCCAGTTCGATGTCGATCTGGTCGGGGCCCCGTTCGTTGTCGCCGAAGACCCGCCGGCGGTAGGGCGTATCGACCGCGCCGAGTGTTCGCAGCGCCGGGTCGCGCCACTCGAGGCGCAGCCATTCCCGATGGTCCCGCAACAGGCTCGCGGCGCGGTTCTCCCACTGCTCGCGGTCGATGCCGCCGGCCTTCGAGGCACGCAAGGTCTGCACGTTGCGCTGCAGGCCGTCGCGCAGGTCGGCTACCGCATCGGCGGCGTCGCGGTCGAGCACGATCTGGGTCTGCTCGACCTCGTGCCGCCCGGCCAGCCAGACCACCGTGACCAGCAGCGCCAGCACCAGCATGGCCAGCAGCACCCAGAGGAACCAGCGGCGCCAGACCGAGCGCAGGAAGCGCAGCCGCGCGAAGGCCGGGCGCAGGACGCGGGCAACGGGGAGCGGAGGCGCGGACACCGGTTTCAGATCACGCTGTGGGACAGCGCAGGCAGTTGGGCGCGCGCGGCTTCGAGCCGGGCGACATCGATGTCGAACAACACCACGGCCTCGCCCTCGGCATGCTGGGCCGCGACCGAGCCCCAGGGGTCGACCACCATCGACTGGCCCCAGGTCTGGCGCCCGTTCTCGTGGGTGCCGCCTTGCGCCGGCGCGACCACCCAGGCCAGGTTCTCGATCGCCCGCGCGCGCAGCAGCACCTCCCAATGGGCGGCGCCGGTGGTGCGCGTGAAGGCGCTGGGCACCAGCAGCAGCTCGGCGCCCAGGCGGGACAGTGCACGGTAGAGCTCCGGAAAGCGCAGGTCGTAGCAAACGCTCATGCCGATGCGCCAGGCATGGCCGTCGCGCGAGGGCAGGTCGAAGCAGACGGGTTGCGTGCCCGGCGCGATCACGCGGCGCTCGTCGTAGCGCTCGCGGCCGTTGTCGAAGTAGAACAAGTGGATCTTGTCGTAGCGCGCGACGCAGGCGCCATCGGGCCCGTAGACCAGCGAGCTGTTGAAGACATGCTGGTCGTCGTCGGTCTCGATCGGCAGCGTGCCGCCGACGATCCAGAGTCCGAACTCGCGCGCCGCATCGGCCAGGAAGCTCTGCACCGTGCCGGCGCCGGCGGTCTCGCGCATTGCCAGCTTGTCGGTGTCGCGCCGGCCCATCATGCAGAAGTATTCGGGCAGCACCACGAGTTCGGCGCCCGCGGCCGCGGCCTCGGCCAGCAGGTCGTGGGCGCGTGCCAGATTGGCCTCGCGGGCGATGGCCGACACCATCTGGATGGCTGCAACTTTCATGGCGGCGTCTCCTTCTTGCTTGTTCTATCGAGGGACCGACGACGTGGCCGGCGCGCCCAGGGCTTCGGGGGGCGAGCGCCGCGGCACGCGGGTGATCTTGGGGTCGGCCCAGGTGCCGTCGATCTGGAACTCCTGGGTGGCGGCGGCGATCAGCGGCCGGCTGAGCACCATCTGTGCCAGGAAGGTCCCGAGCCCGATCGCCGGATTGATCGCGGTCGCCACCAGGGCGGCCGTGCCGGCGCTGATCTCCGGCACCACCACCACGCGGATGCTCTGGGTCTCGCGGGCGATGTCGGCCGAGCCGTCCATCAGCACGGCGGCGTTGACGCCCTTCATCTGCAGGTTGTTGGTGGTGGCCACGCCTTTGACGATCTTGGCATCGCCGCGCAGGAAGTCGAAGGCGAAGCCGGCGCTGAAGATGTCGCGGAAGTCGAGTGTGAGGCGCCGCGGCAGGGCCTGCAGGCTCAGCACGCCGAGCAGCTTGGCGATGCCCGGGTCGGCCTTCAGGAACTGCCCCGATTCGACGTCGATCTGCAGTTTGCCGCCCAGGCTGGGGTAGTCGATCGAGAACGGCGAGCCGGTCCAGTTCATCTCGCCCTCGAGCCGGCCGCGGCCGCGCAGCACCACGTCCTTCATGCCGAAGCGGTTGAGCAGGGCGCCGGCATCCGCGATGTCGAGCTTGAAATCCATCGTGGTGCGCCGCTGCTCGCGTCCGGCGGCGCCACCGGGTGGCGCCGCCCAGCTGCCCTGGGCATTGAAGGTCGCATCCGGATTGCCGAGGGTCAGCTTGTTGAGCCGCCATTCGCGCCCGGCCCCGCCGCGATTGACGGCGTCGATCTCGGCCCGTCCGAGCCGGCGGCCCAGCAGCTCGAAGTCGTCGACCACGATGTCGAGTGCCGGCAGGGTGCTCGGCTGCTCGTCCAGCAGCGACTCGACCGCGGTCGAGTCGCTGGGGGCGATCTTGAGACGGGCCAGGCGCGCGTAGAGGCGCCCGGCCTGCGCATGGCGGTATTCGGCATAGCCGCTCAATTCCACGGCGTCGACGTTGGCGCGCCAGAGCTGGCCGTCGCGCGTGCCGCCGAGCACCACGTCGTGCAGCGTGCGGCCGCCGAAGACCAGTTCCTGCGCGCGCAACGCGATGACCGTCGGCAGGTAGGCCAGCGCATCGTCGCCGCTCTCGACGTTGGCCACCGCTTCGGGCGCCTTGCCGGTGGCGGCGCTGAACAGCGACTGCCAGGCGCCCAGGTCGAGCCGCGCGAAGCGCATGTTGGCGAACACGCCGCGCTCCTGCAGCGGCGCGGCCTCGCTGGACTCCAGCCCGATGCCGATGGCACCGCGCAGCACCCGTGCCTCGCGGCCCGAGATGTCGCGCACATAGCTGGCCATCCCGACCTTGCCGAGCTCGACCGAGATCTGGTCGTGGACCAGCGGCGCGGCGCCGGTACCGCGGGCTTCGCGCAGCACCACCTTCTTCTCGACCCGCAGCGCCATCGGATCCTCTGCCGCCTTGGCCATC
Organism: Variovorax sp. P1_H2; assembly: GCF_056405295.1. Lineage (NCBI taxonomy): Bacteria > Pseudomonadati > Pseudomonadota > Betaproteobacteria > Burkholderiales > Comamonadaceae > Variovorax > Variovorax sp. P1_H2. The sequence continues at coordinate 5,140 of NZ_JBFUCJ010000025.1, forward strand.
GGGGCCGGCAACTGCAGCCCCAGGCCCTGCAGGCTGCTGGTGAGCAGGAACTCGGGGACGCCTTCGCGCACCGAGAAGCTGGCCGCATAGGGCGTGCTGCCGGTCGCGTTCTTCGCCAGCCGGGCCAGCCAGTCGACCTCGCGCGCCGCGCGCAGGCCGTCGGCGCTCGCGGTGCCCTGGACCCGGATGTCCAGCGCCTGCTTGCCGTTGAAGCGGCCGCTGCCTTCGATGCGCATCGCCCCGCCGAGCCCGCGGGCCTGCACGCCGGCCAGTGCGAACCCGTTCTCGGTGAAAGTCAAGGTGCMGCGCGCCTGGCTCAGGGCCGGCGCGGCGGCCGCCAGCTGCAGATCGTTGTCGGCCAGCACGATGCTGGCCTGCACCTTGGTCTTGTCCATCGCCTCCAGAGGCAGTTCGAGCCGCAGCTTGTAGTCGGCATTGCCGGTCGCGCGCATCTCCGCCAGCGTGCCGCCGACCTCGCCGGCCAGCGGCCCGCCGGCCCGCAGCAGTTCGCCGAGCGGGCCCTTGGCCTGCGCATCGACCTTGAGCAGCGGCGCATGGTGCGACATGTCGGCGATCTGCGCCTCGGCCCGGGTGACTTCGATCCCCTGGGCGCCGGCGATCCGGCCGCGGGCATTGCGCACCAGCATGCCGGCGCGCTCGAACACCAGTTCACCCGACAGGCCCGTGAGCGCCGGCCAGTCGGTGGTCGAGCCCGGGGTCGGCGGCACATAGGCATAGCTGACGTCGGCGACCTTCGCGGCGATGCGGAAATCGCCGTGCTTCGGGTCCATGAAGGGCATGTCCCAGAGGTCGCCCCGGACCTTGAAGTCGACCGAGCTGGCAGTGCCCTTGGTGACCGCGTCGCGCACGTAGTCGCGCGTGTGCTTGGGGATGTGGAGCGGCAGGTAGCGCCAGACGCGGGTGCCGTCGGCACGCGTCAGCCGGCCCTGCAGGTCGAGAATGCCGGGATAGCGCTCGGCGCCGCGCGAGACCGCGGGGTCGCTGGTGCGCCAGCTGGCCTGGGCCTCGCCCTCGGCATCGGCATTCGCGAAACGCAGGTTCGAGACCTGCACTTGCATCGCACCGCGATCGAGCTTCCATTGCAGCTGCGTCGACAGCCGCTCGATCGGCACCACCGGCTCCTCGAACACGCCGGGCAGGTCGAGCGCGCCGTTGGCGATCGACAGGGTGGCACTGCCGCCGGCCTGGCTGGCATCGAAGTCGACCGTGGCGCCGCGCACGCCGGGCCTTCCGGCCGGCTCGTGCGGCGGCGGCGGCGCGGTCGCACCCGCAGGCACCGGCGCAGGGGCCACCGCCTCGCCGGGCCGCGACGCGACGCTGAATGCGCTCATGCGCCCTTTCACCTGGTAGCTCTGAGGCTGGTCCGCCGCGCCTTGCCAGCTGGCCTCGATGCGTTCGACCAGGCCGCGCGGCTGCAAGGCCTCGATCTGCTCGCGGGTCGCATCGCCCAGCGGCAGCCGGTCGGCGATCAGCGCCAGTGCCGCGAGGTCGAGCCGGTCGGCACGCAAGGCGCTGCGTTCGACGGTCCGGCCCTTGGCCTCCGAGTGCTGGAACCACAGATTGCCGCCGGGCCAGCGCATGTTGTCGGCGGTATCGAACTGCAGCCGGCTGGTGGCGAACTCCAGCGTGCCGTCGCCGCGCCTGCCGGTCAGGCGTCCGGTCACGTCGCGCAGCACCAGCGGCTCGAGCGCCTTGCCCAGCGAAGCGTCGATGCGGGTCAGCGCCAGGTCGGCCGCGCCGCCCGTGAATTCGCCGTCGTTGACGTCGGCCCAGATGCGCAGGCCGCCGGCGGCTTCGCGGATCCGGCCATCGAGGTCGACATAGCGGCCGAGCCGCGTGACATCGATATAAGGCAGGTCGGCGTAGACCTGTCCGTCCCAGGTGCGCCAGTTGCCGCTGCGCACCGACAGCAGCGGCTGGCGGAACTGGCCGCGCAGCGTGATGCGCTCGCCCCAGCCGGCCGGCGGCGTGGCGTCCAGGCGCATGGCGTGGCTGCGGGCCCCGTTGCGGGCCACGAACTGCACCTCGGTCAGCAGCAGCGGCGCCGTCTTGCGCTGTTCGTCGGTCCAGCGCACGGTGCCGCCCTGCACCACCACCTCGCGCTGGGCGAAGAACCAGTCGGCGCCGTCGCCGCCGCCGCTGGTGTCGCTCGACATGTCGAGCCCGGCGATATGGAGCTTGCCGAGCGCATCGCGCCGGACCTCGACCTGCGGCCGCTCGATGTAGAGCTGCTCGAAGCTCAGGTTCCAGAGCGAGCGCGGCGACACGCTGGCCACCACCCGCTCGAGCCGCAACGCCTCCTGGCTGCGCTTGTCCATCAGCACCAGATCGCGCAGCTCGACCGTGGGAAAGAAGCCGCCCGAGCGAGCGCTGATCGAACCGATGCGAACGGGAACGCCGATGGCCCGCGTGGCCTGCGCCTCCAGCGCGCCACGGTAGTTACCGATTCGCGGCACAATCCAGAGATGTAGGACAACGACTGACAGCGCAAGCAGGAGCCATGCACCGATCAGCAAACCCAACAACCAGCGCGCCGTCGCAGCGGTGATCTTGAGCAGACGTGAAGGGGAAGACGTCGTGTCGTTCATTGAGGATCGCGCTGTGTCAGGAATTATGACCGCCAGCTCCCAGCCGGGTTCCACCGCCGCCGATGCCGCCGTGCTTCGGTCGCCGCCATCATCCGATTCGCCGCCCTTGTCGGCATCTTCCCGCTTCGTTCAGCGATTGCGCCGCCGCTATGCCGGCGAGCTGTCGCTGCTGCCGCCGGGCGAACCCCTGCGCCCCCACATGGCAGAGGCCTATCGGGCCCTGCGCGGTCGCGGCGACAACGCCGCCGACGCGCTGCGCATCGTGCGCCAAATGGTGATGGAGCGGCTGGTCACGCTCGACTGCGACCGGCAGGCGCCGCTGGCGGTGGTCACGACCGCGGTCACCGAGCTGGCCGAATTCGCGCTCGACGTCGCCTGCCGCGAGGCCTGCGCCGAGCTCGACGAGGCCCACGGCGCGCCGCTCGCGGCCGACGGCCAGCGGGCCCAGCTGTGGGTGGTCGGCATGGGCAAGCTCGGCGCCCGCGAGCTCAACGTCTCGAGCGACATCGACCTGATCTACCTCTACGACCAGGACGGCGAGACCGCCGGCAATGCCGAGGGCCGCGCGCAGCTGTCCAACCACGAGTACTTCGGACGCGCGGTCAAGCGGATCTACGCGCTGGTCGGCGACACCACCGAGCACGGCTTCGTGTTCCGGGTCGACCTGGCGTTGCGGCCCAACGGGAATTCCGGGCCGAGCGTGGTCTCGCTCGACGCCCTCGAAGAGTATTTCCAGGTCCAGGGCCGCGAATGGGAGCGCTTCGCCTGGCTCAAGAGCCGCGTGGTGGCGCCCACGGCGGTGGTGGCCGACGGCTCGGCGCAGGCGCTGCGCGGCGTGGTGCTGCCCTTCGTCTTCCGCCGCTACCTCGACTACAGCGTGTTCGACTCGCTGCGCACGCTGCACCGGCAGATCCGCGAGCAGGCGGCGCGCCGCAGCGCCGGCCGGCCCGAGCGCGCCAACGACGTCAAGCTGTCGCGCGGCGGCATCCGCGAGATCGAGTTCACCGTGCAGTTGCTGCAGGTGGTGCGCGGCGGCCGGTTCCCCGAACTGCGGACCCGGCCCACGCTCGATGCGCTGCAGCGCCTGGCACGCGCCGGCCTGATGCCGCAGGAGACCGCCGATGCGCTCGCCGCCGCCTACGAGTTCCTGCGCCGGGTCGAGCACCGCATCCAGTACCTGGACGACCAGCAGACCCACGTGCTGCCGGTCAACGACGACGACCTGCGCTGGATCGCGCGCACGCTCGGCTACGCCGATTGCTGCGCCTTCCTGGCCCAGCTCGACACCCACCGCGAATTCGTCGCCCAGGAGTTCGACACGCTGCTGGGCGGCAAGAAGCCGTGCTCCGGCTGCAAGGGCGGCGCGCCGGCCGTGGCGCCGGTCGACCTGAGCGACCTGATCGAGACGCTGCCCGCGCCCTTCGCCGAGCGCATCGAGGCCTGGACCCAGAACCCGCGGATGCTGGCGCTGCGCGACGACACCCGAGCCCGGCTGCGCCAGCTGGTGCAGCGTACCGGCCAATGGCTGCGCGAACCCGACAGCGACGCCCAGGGCCAGATCAGCCACCATGTCGACGCCGCGCTGCGCTGGGCCGACTGGATCGAGCCGCTCTTGCGGCGCGACAGCTACATCGCGCTGCTGGTCGAGCGGCCCGCCGTGCAGGAGCGGCTGCTGCGCCTGCTCGGCTCGGCCAAGTGGCCGGCGCGATACCTGCTGCAGCATCCCGGCGTGATCGACGAATTGGCCAGCAACGCGATGCTGTCGGGGCGCTTCGTCGCGGCCGAGTTCGAGCGCGAGCTCGAAGACCGCCATCGCTCGCTGACCCAGACCGGCGAGGCCGACGAGGAGCGCCTGCTGAACCTGCTGCGCCACGCCCACCATGCGGAGCTGTTCCGCACCCTGGCGCGCGACGTCGACGGCCGCATCACGGTCGAGCAGGTGGCCGACGACCTGAGCGCCCTGGCCGAGGCTGTGCTGCGCGCGACCGCGCGCTGGTGCTGGCCGCAGGTTCGGAATCCGCACCGCGAGCAGCCGCGCTTCGCGATCATCGGCTACGGCAAGCTCGGCGGCAAGGAGCTGGGCTACGGCAGCGACCTCGACATCGTGTTCGTCTACGACGACGAGGACGAGCGCGCCGGCGAGGTCTATGCGGCCTATGTGCGCAAGCTGATCAACTGGCTCACGGTCAAGACCCGCGAAGGCGACCTGTTCGAGATCGACACAGCGCTGCGTCCCAATGGCAACTCGGGCCTGCTCACTACCAGCTTCGAGGCCTACGAGAAATACCAGCTCGGCCGCGGCAGCAACACCGCCTGGACCTGGGAGCACCAGGCCATGACGCGCGCGCGCTTCGTGCTGGGCGCGCCGGCGCTCGGCGAGCGCTTCGACCGCATCCGCGAGGCCGTGATCACGGCGCCGCGCGACCGCGAGGCCCTCAAGGCCGAGATCGTCGCGATGCGCGAGAAGGTGCGCGCCGCGCGCCCGGTCAAGCCCGAGCGCTTCGATGTCAAGCACAGCCCCGGCGGCATGGTCGATGCCGAGTTCGCAGTGCAGTTCCTGGTGCTGTCCGAAGCCAAGGCGCATCCCGAACTGGTGCCCAACGTCGGCAACATCGCGCTGCTGCAGCGGGCCGAGGCCGCTGGCCTGCTGCCCGCGGGGGTTGGCCAGGCCGCCGCGTCGGCCTACCGCGAGTTGCGCCGCGTGCAGCACCGGGCCCGGCTCAACGAGKAACCGACCCAGGTGCCGATGGACGCGCTGGTGGCCGAGCGCGAGGCCATGCTGGCCCTGTGGAAGGCCGTATTTGGCTGAACTTGGCCCCCACGCTCCCCCACTGCGTGTGGGTCGCTGCCCCCCGAGGGGGCCGCAGGCCGCCTTGGGGCGGCCCGGCGTCGGCCTGGTCCACGTGATGGCGTCGCGGGTCGCCTTCGGGATCGCGACGGCGACGCTGATCCTTCTGGCGGGCTGCGCCAGCGGGCCGCGCGGCGGACGCGACGGTGCCGCGGCCAGTCCGCCCTCCGGCCTGAGCCAGGTGCCCGACGCCGAACCCCGCGTCGAGCCGATCCGCGGCAGCGGCGGCACCAGCAAGCCGTATGTGGCGCTCGGTCGGTCGTACACGCCCATCGTCGACGACCGGCCGTTTCGCGAAAGCGGGCTCGCCTCGTGGTACGGCACCAAGTTCCACGCCCAGTCGACCGCCAGCGGCGAGCCCTACGACATGTACGCGATGACGGCGGCGCACAAGACGCTGCCGCTGCCGAGCTATGTGCGGGTGCGCAATCCGGCCAACGGGCGCGAGGTGATCGTGCGGGTCAACGACCGCGGCCCGTTCCACGACGACCGGGTGATCGACCTGAGCTACACCGCCGCGCTCAAGCTCGATCTGCTGCGCGGCGTCGCGCCGGTCGAGATCGAGCGCATCACCAACGAGGACATCCGCACCGGCGCCTGGCGGCGCGGCGATGCGCCGGTGCTGGCGCAGCAGCAGGCGATACCGGGCCCGGTCACCGTCGCCTCCGCGGCGGCGATGGCACCCGTAGCGTCCGCGGAAAGCGTCGCGGTGCCTGCCGCGCTGACCGCGCCGGTAGTGGCCACGTCGCGCTACGACGCCATGGAGATCACGGCACTGCCGCCGATGGCGCCGCTCGCCGCGCCGCCGGCCGCAGCACCGGCCCAGATGCAGGATGCGCCGCCGGCTCCGCGTGCGTCCGCCGCCGGACCTGGACCTGGTTACTGGGTGCAACTCGGCGCCTTCAGCCAGCGCGACGGCGCGCTGCGCTTCCTGCAGCGGGTGGCGCGCGAAATGCCGCCGCTGGCGGGCAGCCTCAACGTCTTCAGCGAAAGCGGAACCCACCGCCTGCAAGCCGGGCCCTTCGCATCGCGTGACCTGGCGCGCGACACGGCCGAACAGGTCCGCAATGGATTGCAGTTGGCCCCGGTGATCGTCGAGCGGCGCTGAAAGCGCCGCGACGGGATCAGGCGCCCTGGTATTCGGGCTTCGGGCCGAGCGAGGCGGCCAGTTCCTTGCGGTAGCGGTTGAGCTCCTGCACCGTCTTGAAGCTGCGGTTCATCAGCAGGCTCAGGTTGTGCAGGATCCGCTCGCCGACCTTGCTTTCCCAGACGGCATCGAACTTGATCTGCTTGTCGAGCCAATGCTCGAGCCAGTCGGGATCGGGCACGCGGCTCTGGATCGTGTCGTTCGGGAACAGCGCCTTGTTGACGTGCAGGTTGGTCGGATGCAGCGCCTGCGCGGTGCGGCGCGCGCTGGCCATCAGCACGCCGACCTTGGTGAAGGCCGAACGCGCCTCGTCACCGAACTTCTCCATGGCGCGCTTCATGTAGCGCAGGTAGGCGCCACCGTGGCGCGCCTCGTCCTGGCTCAGCGTGGTGTAGATGTGCTTGATGACCGGCTCGGTATGCCATTCGGCCGCACGGCGATACCAGTGGTTCAGGCGGATCTCGCCGCAAAAATGCAGCATCAGGGTCTCGAGCGGCGGGGCCGGGTCGAAATCGAAGCGCACGTCGTGCAGTTCCTGCTCGGTCGGTGCATGCTGCGGGCTGAAGCGCTTCAGGTATTCCATCAGCACCAGCGAATGCTTCTGCTCCTCGAAGAACCAGATCGACATGAAGGCCGAGAAGTCGCTGTCATGGCGGTTGTCGCGCAGGAACATCTCGGTGGCCGGCAGTGCCGCCCATTCCGTGATCGCGTTCATCTTGATGGTCTGGGCCTGTTCTTCGGTGAGCAGGGTTGCGTCGAAAGACTGCCAAGGAATATCCTTGTCCATGTCCCAGCGGACAGATTCGAGTTGTCTGAAGAGTTCCGGATAAAGCATCAATGTCTTTCTTAAGCCGCCGGATTTTAGTCGGCCGGATCGGCGAGCACGTGACAGGCGCGCGACGATGCAAATCCGCGCGGCCCGGACGCGGCGAATTCGAGCTCCTTTTTCACTCGGGAAGACCCCCATGCGAATACCCTTCGGAACCCTAATGCCATTGTTCCCGGCCATGGCGCTGGCGTTCTGCCTGCTCCCGTCCGAGGCCAGCGCCCAGGCCGCAGCCGCTGCCTCATCCGGCTGCCCGGCCATCCTGCAGCACACCTTCCCACGGCTCCAGGATGAAAAGCCCCAGTCCTTGTGCCAGTACGCGGGCAAGGTCGTGCTGGTGGTCAATACCGCCAGCTTCTGCGGCTTCACGCCCCAGTACAAGGGCCTCGAGGCGCTCGACGGCAAATACCGCGCCCGAGGGCTCGTGGTGCTCGGCTTTCCGTCGAACGATTTCGCCCAGGAGGCCGGCTCGAACAAGGAGATCGCCGAATTCTGCGAAAACACCTTCGGCGTCAAATTTCCGATGTTCGCGAAATCCTCGGTTCGCGGGCCCGACGCCAGCCCGCTTTTCAAGCAACTGGCCCAGCGCTCCGGGACCACCCCGAAATGGAACTTCTACAAGTACCTGATCGGCCGCGACGGCAAGGTGGTGGACGCCTACTCGAGCATGACGGCACCGGACGACCGCGCGTTCGTGCGGGAGATCGAGAAGCAGTTGGACGCCGCACCGCTGGCGGCGGCGAAACCCACTTCTGCAGCACTCTCGAACTAGTCACAAACGCTTACCTATCGCCAGGAACCGGCTCGCCAACCTGCGCTCATACCGTTTCCGGGCACGAAGGGTCCGGTCGGTTTTCATGTTGCGAGGTCTTCCTGGCGCCTGCCGCCAGGTTGAAATCCCGAGGCGATTCTTCTCCTCCTCCCTCCCTCCCTCCTTCGCGTCGGGGCGCCTCGTAACATCTTTATCTCGCCCCCAGGTTGCCCGGCACTGCGTGTCCGGGCGCCCACCCCCTGCCGGGGGCAACACCAGCGGCCCGGCGAAGCCGGTTCCGCGGTGTTTCACCAACGGGCCTGGCTACGCCGGCCTCGAGAAGCAAAAAGCCCCGCGTGCGGGGCTTTTTCAATTGGCGACGGGTTTGGCTCAGGGTTTCGTTTCGGCGAAGCTGGGGCGGAGCATCAGCTTGTCGTAGAGGCGGACCAGGTTGGAGCGGTCGGCGCGCCAGTCGATCTCGGGGAAGCGGTAGTCGAGCCAGCCCAGCACGCAGCCGACGGCGATGTCGGACAGGCTCAGGTGAATGCCGCTGCAGAAGGGCTTGTCGGCCAGGCCCTTGGCCATCGCCGCGATGCCGGCATTGATCTTGCCGCGCTGGCGGTCCATCCAGGCCTGGCTGCGCTCGCTGTCGGCGCGGTGCACCCAGGTGGCCTCCATGCGCAGCAGCAGGCCGGCGTCCATCACGCCATCGGCCAGCGCCTCCCAGGTCTTGACCTCCGCGCGCTCGCGGCTCTGCTGCGGGATCAGCTTGCCGACCGGCGACAGGGTGTCGAGGTATTCGACGATCACGCGCGAATCGAACATCGCCTCGCTGCCGTCCATGATCAGGCAAGGCACCTTGCCAAGCGGGTTGGAACTGGAAATCGTGGTGTCGGCAGACCAGACGTCTTCGATCACGAACTGGTAATCGAGCCGCTTCTCGGCCATGACCACGCGCACCTTGCGCACGTACGGGCTGGCAGCGGATCCGATCAGTTTCATGCAGTCACTCCCCCATCTGGGTCATCGTTGTAGCGCTTTGATTCTAGGGGAATGCGAGTCACGGAATATTGCGCCGATGGCGGCGAAATTGCTTCGGCCGTGGCGCAACCTAAAATTGGCCCATGAGTTTCTCCACCGTCTCCGCCCTTTCCCCCCTCGACGGCCGTTATGCGGCCAAGCTCTCGGCGCTGCGTCCGCTGATGAGCGAACAGGGCTACATGCACCGGCGCGTGCAGGTCGAGGTGGCGTGGTTCATCGCCCTCTCGGACTGCGGCTTCGCCGAATTCAAGCCGCTCACGGGCGGGGCCCGCAAATACCTGCTCGGCCTGGTCTCCAATTTCTCGGAGGCCGACGCCGTCGCGATCAAGCAGATCGAGAAGACCACCAACCACGATGTGAAAGCGGTCGAGTACTGGATCAAGTCGAAGTTCGAGGCCCGTCCGGAACTGCTGGCCGCCTCCGAGTTCGTCCATTTCGCCTGCACCAGCGAGGACATCAACAACACCAGCCACGCGCTGCAGATCCAGGCCGCGCGCGAAAAAGTCATGCTGCCGGCCATCGATGGCCTGATCGCCACCCTGCGCGACATGGCCCACAAGTTCGCCGGCGTGTCGATGCTCTCGCGCACCCATGGCCAGACCGCGAGCCCGACCACGGTCGGCAAGGAACTCGCGAACGTCGCGGTGCGCCTGGCCAAGGCGCGCGAGCAGATCGCCGGCGTGCAGCTGCTGGGCAAGATGAACGGCGCCGTCGGCAACTACAACGCCCACATGGCGGCGTGGCCCGAATTCGACTGGGAGGCCTTCAGCCGCAAGGTGGTCGAGACGCCCGCGCCGCTCGGCCTGGGCCTGAGCTTCCAGCCCTACAGCATCCAGATCGAGCCGCACGACTACATGGCCGAACTGTTCGATGCCGTGGCACGCGCCAACACCATCCTGCTCGACTTCTCGCGCGACATCTGGGGCTACGTCAGCCTGGGCTATTTCAAGCAGCGGCTCAAGCCGGGCGAGATCGGCTCCTCGACCATGCCACACAAGGTCAATCCGATCGATTTCGAGAATGCCGAGGGCAACCTGGGCCTGGCCAACGCGGTGCTGCGCCACCTGAGCGAGAAGCTGCCGATCAGCCGCTGGCAGCGCGACCTGACCGACAGCACCGTGCTGCGCAATATCGGTGTCGCCTTCGGCTACGCCACCCTGGCCTACGCCAGCCTGGCGACCGGGATGGGCAAGCTCGAACTCAACGAGGAAGCGCTGGCCGACGACCTCGACGCCGCGTGGGAAGTACTGGCCGAGCCGATCCAGACCGTGATGCGGCGTTTCGGCGTCCAGGGCGCCTACGAGCAGCTGAAGGAAGTCACGCGCGGCAAGACCGTGACCGCCGAGGCGCTGCAAGGGCTGATCCGCTCGCTGGATATCCCCGAGGCCGAGAAAGAGCGCCTGCTGGCCATGACGCCGGCCAGCTACATCGGCAAGGCAGCCGAACTGGCCCGGCGGGCATGAACGCCCCCACGCGGCGGATCTGATGGCGCTCAAATCGACCATCTTCAAGGCCAGTCTCGCGGTCGCCGACATCGACCACAACTACTACGCCGACCACGCGCTGACCCTGGCGCGCCACCCCAGCGAGACCGACGAGCGGATGATGATCCGGCTGGTCGCGCTGGCCCTCAACGCCCACAAGCTGCAGGACGTGTGCAACGGCGACGGCACGCTGGCCTTCGGTGCCGGCCTGTCGAATCCGGACGAGCCCGATGTCTGGCTGCGTGATTTCACCGGCCAGGTGAAGCTCTGGATCGAGGTCGGCCAGCCGGAGGACAAGCCGGTGATCAAGGCCTGCGGCAAGGCCGACGAGGTGATCGTCTACTGCTTCAACCACGCCGCCGAGATCTGGTGGCGCGGCATCGAGAACAAGCTGACCCGGCCGCAGAACCTCAGCGTGTTCAGGGTTCCGACGGCGGCCTCGCAGTCGCTGGCGGCGCTGGCGCAACGCTCGATGCAGCTGCAGGCCACGATCCAGGAAGGCACGCTGATGCTGGGCGACGGCAAGCACAGCATCGACATCGAGCCGGTCAGGCTGCGGTAGGCCGGCGCCCCCTCGGGGGCAGCAAGTACACGCAGTGACGGCACGTGGGGGCCGGCCAGGCCGGCGCCGGGCCGCCCCAAGGCGGCCCGCGGCCCCCTCGGGGGGCAGCGACCACACGAAGTGAGGGAGCGTGGGGGCCAGCCAGGCCGGCGCCGGGCCGCCCCAAGGCGGCCTGCGGCCCCCTCGGGGGGCAGCGACCACACGAAGTGAGGGAGCGTGGGGGCCAGCCACCCCTACGGCATCATCGCGCCGCAGCGCCAGCACTGCTCGAACCCGCCCTCCACCAGCTCCCCGCAGCTGCATTCCCAGCGGCGCTGGGGGCGATGGCGCAGGTCATGCAGCAGCCGCTCGGCGAGCGCGAACTGGGCCTCGTTCTCGATCCAGATCTCCGGCAGGCACTGGTCGGGCGGCAGCTGGCCGGCCGCGGCCCCGAGGTACTCGCGCTGCACCGAGGCGCCGATGCCGTCGTCGCGCAGCATCTGCACCCACAGCGTCGCGATCGCGAGGTTCGGAGCTTGGGCCAGGCGCCGCATCGCATTCAGCCGGCCGGATCGGGCAGTGCGTCCTCCGGCCGGACCTGGCCGGCCTCGCGCGCGCGCTCGGCATACTTGTTGAAGCGCCAGGCGCTGTCCTGCATCGTGATGCGGCGCCAGGTCGAGCGCTTCTCGGCCGGCGTCATCGCGGGCCAAAGCTGCACCTCGTCGAAACTGCGCCCGCAGCCCTTGCACTCGTCGTCGCCCTGGCTGGTGGAGCAGATGGCGATGCAGGGCGTGTCGGGCGTGCTCTGGTACCAGGCCAGCCAGGCGGCCCAGGCCGCGGCGGGAAAGCCGACCTCGTCGACCTCGTCCTCGTGGTGGAACACCATCAGCGCGTAGACCTCGGCCAGCGCCCGCAGCTCGGGGGCCAGCGTGATGCCATCGGGCGAAGGCTTCCGGTCGCGCCAGAAGTTGATGGCGGCCTCGATGTCGGTGATGTGAATGGCGGCCATGGGGGACGAAAAAAAGCGAGCGCGCATCATAGTCCGAGCAATGTCCCGCACCCGTTGAAGGAATTGACTGCTATTGAATCGATAGCAGCAACGCCTTAATTCACGGGGAATCCAAGATCTTTCTCTTTAAGAAGCTGGACGATTCCGGTTGCAACACCCCGCCCTCGATGCTCTAATTCCGTCCACGAAGGGGAGTAGCTCCCACTCGCTCTCGAGAGAGTGGGTTCGCCAGGTCGTCAATACGAAGCCAAACACTTCCGGCCTGTCGGGCAGCCGTGTGCTGTCATGCAAGACCTTCGATATAAGCCCTCGCGGGTTTGATCGAAGCGTTGCAATCCCCCGAGACTCCGTTCTCTCATCAACGCCTCATCCGATCCACGCGAGCGGGAGTGAAACGAAAACAGAGAGAACTTCATGGAGCTATTCCTAACCCCCGAATTCTGGGTCGCCGTCGGCCAGATCATCATGATCGACATCCTGCTGGGTGGCGACAACGCGGTCGTGATCGCGCTGGCCTGCCGCAAGCTGCCGCCGGCCCAGCGCACCAAGGGCATCCTGTGGGGCACCGCCGGCGCCATCGTGCTGCGCGTGGTCCTGATCTTCTTCGCGCTGACGCTGCTGGCGATTCCGTTCCTGAAACTGGCCGGCGCCATCCTGCTGCTGTGGATCGGCGTCAAGCTGCTGGCCCCCGAGCATGACGATGCGCACGGCAACATCGCGGCCAGCGACAAGCTCTGGGCCGCGGTCAAGACCGTCATCGTGGCCGACCTGGTGATGAGCGTCGACAACGTGATCGCGATCGCGGGCGCCGCGCAGGGCGCCGGCGAAGGCCACCAGATGCCGCTCGTGATCTTCGGCCTGCTGGTCAGCATCCCGATCATCGTCTGGGGCAGCCAGCTGGTCATCAAGCTGATGGACCGCTTCCCGCTGATCATCACGCTGGGCGGCATGCTGCTGGGCTGGATCGCCGGCACCATGGCGGTGTCCGATCCGTCGGTGGCCAACCCGGCCGCCTGGACCTGGGTACCCAAGCTGCCGCAGAGYGACGTGGTGCGCTACGCAGCGGGCGTCATTGGCGCGGTCCTGGTGCTGGTGATCGGCAGATGGGTGGCGTCGCGCCGTCCGAAGTCCGCCGACACGGTCACCGCCTGACCCCTTCGATCCGTCGATGTCTCTGCCACTCCAACCAACCCAAGGAGCAATCATGGAAAAGGTCATTCTGTACGTGGACGACGCGGCCTACGCGCGCGAGTTTCTCGCCCGGGCGCCGGCCGACGCCGGCGTGCGCCAGTGGGTGCTGGTGGCTTGCGCACCGCGCATGACCCGCCACATCAGCAAGTGGGTCAGCCACAGCGCGCGCGAGAACTGGCGTGCCAAGTGGTTCGCCAAGGTGCAGGAGCAGCTGCTGCCCCTGCTGGCGGTCGGCGATGCGCAAGTGACGCCGGTGCTGGCCAAGGGGCCGCTGACCGAGCTGACGCAGCGCCTGAAGCTGGAGCATGGGGCCGCGCGGGTGGTCGATGCCCGCCGGCCGAAGGTCGGCGTCGACCTCGAACCCGTGGCCCCCGACGTGCCGCCGGCCGGCCATTCGGGATGGGCGCTGCCCGGCGCGGTGATCGGCATGGGCGCGCTGCTGGTGCTCGCCAACGAGCTGTCCGAGTAATCTGGCGGCACGCGCCGGATGCGACTTCTGTTCAAGTGGCTGCTCAGCGCGTTCGCGCTGTTGGCGGTGGCCTATCTCTACAGCGGCGTCCAGGTCACCACCTACGCCTCGGCGCTGCTGGCAGCCGCCGTGATCGGCCTGCTCAACATGTTCGTGCGGCCGGTGCTGGTGGTGCTGACCCTGCCGGTCACCATCGTCACGCTGGGCCTGTTCCTGTTCGTGATCAACGCCCTGCTCTTCTGGGCCGCCTCCGGGCTGCTGTCGGGCTTCCACGTCGACAGCTTCCTCGCCGCGCTGCTCGGCTCGCTGATCTATTCGCTGCTCGGCGTGCTGATCGAGTCGGCGCTCGGCGGGCTGTTCTCGAGGCCTCGCTGAGGGGCGGCCCGGCGCCGGTCTGAACGCCTCCCCTTCTACCGCTGCTGCTGCCTGGCCTCGGCGGCCTGCTCCCTGACGAGCGCGTCGATGGCACGGGCGCGGGTGTCGATGATCGATGCCTCGTAGTGGTCGATCGGCACCGAGCCGGGCTTGCGGATCAGGTCCTGCGCGGCCTTGAAGCGGTCGCGGGCCGCCATGAAGTCGAGGATGGCGACGTTGGCCTCGGCATCGGCGCGGATGGCGCTGACCGGCTCGTTGTTGGCGCCGTACAGGTTGCCGAGCGTGCGCCAGGCGGTGGCATCGCGCGGATGGGTGGCGACCCAATCGCGCAGCGTCGGAATCATCGGCGCCGGGCTGCGGCTGGCGACTGCGGCCTGCGCCGACAGCAGCATCTCGGGACGATCCTTGGCCTTCGGGTTGAGCAGGGCCGCCGCGGCCGGTGCCGCACCGGCCGCCAGTTCGATCTCGGCCGACAGCAGCCGGGCCAGCCGCGCCGAAGGTGGATCGCCCGCGGTGCGCGCGATCAGCTGCTGGACCAGCGCGCGGGCCGCCTTGAAATCACGCAGCTCGATGGCCGACAGCGCCGCCGCATAGAGCATGCCCGCCTGCTGCGCCGGCGAACTGCGCGCGAACTCGCTGCCACCGGGCGCATCGGCCCATTGGCGCAGCACGTCGACGCCGGGACGGGTGAGCACCCGCGCGCGGGCGGTGATCATCGCGTGGTCCGTCACCAGCGGCAGCGTCGCCGCAGTGCCGGGCTTGAACTGGAAGCGGCCCTGCATGTCGGCGATCCGCTCGCTGTTGAGCGGGTGGCTGCGCAGGTAGGGGTAGGAGCCGTTGTCGTTGAGCCGCGCGGCGTACTGCAGCTTTTCGAACATCGCCGCCGCGCCCTGCGGCGCGAAGCCGGCCTGGGTCATCACGCCGAAGCCGACGCGGTCGGCCTCGCGCTCCATGTCGCGCGAGAAGCTCAGCTGGTTCTGCATGAACATCGCCTGGCCGCCCATGATCATCGCCTGGCCGGCATCGCTGCTGCGGCTCTTGCTGGCGGCGATCACGCCGAGCACCATCGCGGCCAGCATCAGCGGCATCTGCTGGCTCTGCTTGGTCATGATGCGCGCGATGTGGCGCTGCGTGACGTGGGACAACTCGTGGCCGAGCACGGTGGCCAGTTCGTCCCGGCTGCCRACCACCGCCACCAGCCCCAGGTTGAGCCCGAGGTAGCCGCCGGGCAGCGCGAAGGCATTGATGTTGCGGTCGCGGCCCAGCAGGACGGTCCAGGCGAAGCGCTCGTCGAGTTCGGGCGTGAGCTCGCCGCGCAGCCGCGCCGCCGCCAGCAGGCGCTGCCAGATGCCCTGCACGTACTCGGCCAGCACCGGGTCGTCGATGTAGTCCGGGTCGCGGTAGAGCTCGCGGGCGATCTGGTCGCCCAGGTGCCGCTCGGCGCTGGCGGTCATCTCGCCGCCGTCGCCCATGCCGGGCAGCAATTGGGCCTGCGCGCGGAAAGGCAGCGCGATCTGTGCGGCCATCAGCAGCCCGGCGCACAGGCCGCGCAGCAGGCGTGCGCCGCGCCGCGGCGCGGGGGAAAGGGGTCGGTCGATGGCAGTCAAGCGTGGAATTCCTGTCCAAGGCTCGGCCCCGTATGATGCTTCACTCCACGGAACGTTCACAAATGAGCTCACTCACCCATTTCGATGCCCAGGGCCAGGCGCACATGGTCGACGTGGCCGCCAAGCCGGCGACCCACCGGGTGGCGGTGGCGACCGGCCGGATCGAGATGCAGGCCTCGACCCTGGCCCTGATCGAGTCCGGCAACGCCAAGAAGGGCGACGTGCTGGGCGTCGCCCGCATCGCCGGCATCCAGGCGGCCAAGAAGACCAGCGACCTGATCCCGCTGTGCCACCCGCTGGCGCTGACGCGCGTGGCGGTGGCTTTCGCGCTGGCCGATGGCGGCATGCCGCAGGTGGCCTGCACCGCAACAGTCGAGACCGTCGGGCCGACCGGGGTCGAGATGGAAGCCCTGACCGCCGTCCAGGTGGCATTGCTCACGATCTACGACATGTGCAAGGCGGTGGATCGGGGAATGCGCATCACCGACGTCCACGTGCTGGAGAAGCACGGGGGGAAGTCGGGGAGCTGGGTGGCCCGCTAGCGTAGCGGCTAGGTCTTTTCCAATCGGCGCATGGAGGTGCGTCGCTCCCAGAGCTTGTCCGCAAAGAACTGGAGGGTCCGACGAACGCGTTCGCGACCGTTGCGGGCGTCGTAGGGCGATCGGATGTCTGCGCCCAGTTGTCTCGCACGCACGCTGAGCAGGGTCTCGGAGAGCACGCAGCGCAGCTTCATGCGCATGTCCTCGAAGTTTTCGGCGCTCAGCGGACTGGCCTTGTACCAGCCGCTTTTCCATTTGTACTTGCGCTTGGTCTCCGCCATCTGGTCCGGATCGGCCACCATGAAGATCAGGCGCGTTTCGGCGTACGCGGGATCGACGTGGTCGCGAAACAGCTTGCGGGCCGGCTCGTAGCTGTCGTGCACCAGCGAATCCAGGAATTCGTTGCCGGGAGAGAGCGTCACCAGCCCCCTGCGCAGCGCCTTGTTCATCGCGAAACCGTAGGTCACGATGTACTCGAGCTGCGGCCCCAGAGGGGTGTTGACCGAGCGCACATAGTCGTTGACCTCGCCCAGGATCCAGGGGCCCGAATGGGTGCTGAGCCTCTCGATCTCCTGGCCGAATCGCACCGCTCGCTGGGGGCTCCAGCCGTGGCGCTGCGCCACGGTATCGTTCGTGAAGATCCAGACGTCGGGCTCGTCGCTGTGGGACAGGATGGCCGCCACGCCTGAATCCCAGCCGGAGAACTCGCGATTCGAGTTGTCCCCCGGGATGACCTGTGCCGCCTCGAAGCCGAAGCCGGTGTAGGGCTCTTCGCCGACCGTCCTGGCGGTGTCGACGATGACCAGCGTGACGCGGTCGCCGGGCCTCATGAAAGCATCGCGAAACCGGGCCAGCAGCTCGATGGAAGGCTCCCGGCTCGCACTGCCGAACTCGAGGTGTACGAAACTGTAGTGGGTCATGATGGGTCCATTGGATCTGGCCCGCTAGGCTGCGGCTACCGCTACAGGGGCGGACTGGGCGAAATATAACTCGAAACAACTACATACAGGTACAGGCTCCGGGCGAAGCAGGCAGGCGTCGGGCCTACTCGGCGGGATCCTCGTCCACCGCCTTGCCAACGGCCCAGCGCGCGTGGTCGGCCGGAAAGGCTGCGCTGAAGCGTGCCGCCTGGGCGCGGGCCTCGTCCTCGTTGCCCAGCAGCTTCGCGCTGTCGATCAGCTTGACGACCACGGCCGGCTCCGGGGAGAAATGCAGCACCTGCTGCGCCAGCGCATGCACCTCGGCGGCATTGGCGCGCGTGACCGGCGTCAGCGTCAACCTGGCGAAGGCGACCGGCGCCTCGAACAGCCAGGAGCGCTGCGCCTGCTCGAGCGGGCGGTCCCGGTAGGCCGCAAGGCGCTGGTCGCGCGCCAGGTAGACCTGGCTGATGCGGGTGTAGTCCCAGGCGGCAAAGCCGACCGCCGCCAACAGGATGGATGCCGCGACGGCCGGCCATGCGCGGGCCGCCAGCCGTGCGGGTCGGGGCGAGCGAGCCGCCGTGGGCGACGCGGGCCACAGGCAGCCCAGGCACAGGCCGAAGACCAGCTGGAACGGGCCGTACCAGAGCGGGTACTCGAGCAGGCTGTGCAGCACGATCACGCCGAGCAGGCCCCAGGCCATCAGCCGCGCCGGGTCGGTCTCGCGCCAGGGACGGGCGGCGAGCACCAGGCCGCCGAAGCCGGCGCAGACCAGCAGCGCCGCGGGGACGCCGAGCTCGACCGCCAGATGCAGCGGCAGGTTGTGGGCGTTGTCGAGGATCTCGGCGAAGCGCGGGCCGGCGTAGAGCGTGCTGAAGTGCGCGAACTTCAGCTCGCCCCAGCCCCAGCCGGCCCAGGGGTGCTGGGCGATCAGGTCGATGACGTTGCGCCAGAGCAGCAGCCGGCTGTGGGCGTCGGGGGCGCCGTCGCGCAGACGGGCCATCATGCCTTCGACCTCCGAAGGGGTGAGTTGCGGCAGTACCCAGGATGCGACGAAGTAAGCAGGCACTGCGGCCAAGATCAGCCACGGATCGGGGAGACGCAAAGACTGGACGGGCGCGCGGGAGCGCTCCCGCCAAGCCAGGAAGGCCGAGATGCCGACGATCGACAGCAGCTGGAGCAAGCCGGTCCGGGAGGTCGCCGCGGCTGCGGCGACGACCAGCAGCACGCCGGCCGGCAGCAGCGCCAGGCGCACCCGGCGGCCGGAAACCGCGTGCAGCCACAGCGCCGCGATCAGCGCCATGCTGATCAGGGTGGCGAACTGGTTGCGCTGGCGCAGGTTGCCGTAGGCTTGGCCGAGTTCGGGGGCCGTGGTCCAGGGGACCAGGGGGGCGGCGAGGCCGAAGTACTGCAGCAGACCCAGCAGGGCACTGGCCAGACCGGCGGCGAGGAGGGCCCAAGCCAGCGGGGCGGGCGAGCGCGAATCCGCCATCCGCGCCCCCACGGCGGCTGCCAGGCCGACCGCCGCCACCGCGAGCAGGGTCGACAGATCGAACGCCAGCTGGCTGCCGCGGCCGAGCAGCACGGCCAAGGCCACCACGCCCAACCAACCCAGCAGCACCGAAGAAGGCCGCGCGATCGGTCCGAGCGCCACGGCCACGGCGAGACAACTCCATGCCGCCAGCTGCTGCAGGACGCTGACCGACGGACCGACCGCGAGGGGAAAGAGAAAAGGCAGGGCCAGCGCCACGCTCAGCGCGGCGCTTCGCGCCGACCGAGAGGCGGCGGCACCGTCGCTCGCGGATTGGAAGCGAGAGCCAAAGAAGGATTCGTTCATGCAAAAGTTCACAGATTCTCGGCGGGCTGGCGACGAAAGGAATCGAGGCGCGGACAGGCGGCACCGGCGAAAAAAGCCATCCAGTGACAATTTGTGACTTAAATCAAGTGGTCAAAGGTCGCTACTGTGCACAACGTTTCCCCGCCTCGTTCTCGCTCGGGAGGCTTCACGCTCATCGAAGTCATGATCACCGTCGCGATCATCGGGATCCTGGCGGCCGTTGCGCTTCCTTCTTACGTCGACTATGTGCGGCGCGGACAGCTTCCGGAAGCATTCAACGCGCTGTCCGACTACCGGACGAAGATGGAGCAGTACTACCAGGACAACCGCAACTACGGCTCTTCGGCCACTGCTTGCGCCGACAACGCAGCGGCCGATACCTGGAACACCTTTCCCAAGACCATCAAGTATTTCAGTTTCGATTGCCGCGCCAACACCGTCGCGGGCGACTCGAAGCAGCAAAGCTACATCATCACTGCGACGGGTGTTGCGGGACGCGCGGTCGGCTACGACTACACCATCAATCAGAACGGCGACCGCAGCACCACCAAGTTCAAGGGTGGCACCGTGGCCGCAGGCTGCTGGCTCACCAAGAGCGCCGACTGCTGAACGCGCCGGGCACACCATGAGACAACGCGGCTTCTCACTGGTCGAAATCGTCGTCACCATCGCGGTGCTGGCGATGCTCCTTTTCGCGACCATGCCGAGCATCGGCACCTGGATCGACAACACGCGCATTCGCGGCGTCGCCGACTCGCTGCAGAACGGGCTTCAGATCGCGCGTGGCGAAGCGGTCCGCCGCAATCAGAGCATCTCGTTCTGGCTGGTTGCGCTCGACAATCCGAGCACACTGAGCAACGACTGCACACTTTCGAGCAGCAGCGGCTCCTGGGTCGTGAGCGTGAACTCGCCGCTCTCCCATTGCGCGGATCCCCCCTCCATCATCTCGTCGCCGATGATCGTCACCGGCCGGGCCGTCGGAGACAGCGGAGGCAGGGTCTCGGTGACCGCCGTTCAGTCGGACGGCACCGCGGCCATCAGCGTCACCTTCAACGGCTTCGGGCGCATCGCGAATACCGACCCGATCCAGAAGATCGACGTGACCGGCACCGGCTCCGACGTCAACTACCGCAATCTGCGCATCGCGATCACGTCGGCAGGCCAGGTTCGGATGTGCGACCCCGGCGTGAGCGACGCCAACGACCCGCGCAAGTGCCCCACGGAGTGACCGCGATGCAAGCTCCTCAACGACTCCAACGCACCGCACGCGGAACACCCCGGACTCCAGCACGCCGGCGTGTCGGCCGCCGAAGCGAGAGCGGCATCGTGCTGATCGAAGTGTTGGTGGCCTTGCTGATCTTCATGCTCGGTGTGCTCGGGCTGGTGGGACTTCAGGGTTCGATGACTCGGGCCCAGACCGAATCCAAGCTCCGCGYCGACGCGACTTATCTTGCCAGCGAGGTCGTCGGACGCATGTGGTCGGACCTGAACAACCTCGCGAGTTACCACGGCAGCAGCTGTGCATCGCTCGATCGCTGCAAGGAGTGGCAAAGCAAGGTGGCCAGCGGTCTGCCAGGCGGCAGCGGGACGATCACCCTGGACGTCCCCACCGGCGATGTGACCGTCGAAATCGACTGGACCCTGCCGAGTGGTGAAACGCACAAATACGTGACCTCCACCACGGTCGCCAAGGCAGGGAGCTGAAATGCCGCGCATCACTCCGCCAACCTTCTCGACGAACAGGCAACGCGGCTTCACGCTGGTCGAACTCATGGTCGGCCTGTTGCTGGGCCTGCTCACCGTGCTGGTGATCAGCCAGGTGCTCGCACTGGCCGAAGGCAAGAAGCGCTCAGTCACCATGGGCAGCGATGCGCAGGTCAATGGCGCACTCTCGCTGTACACGCTCCAGAGCGACATCCAGATGGCTGGCTATGGGGCGACCGCCAGCCCCGATGCGCTGGGCTGCCTCGTCAAACGCCAGTTCGACGCCGCGGGTACCCCCTTCACATTCACGCTGGCGCCCGTTGTCATCGGCGATGGCGCGAGCGGCGCGCCCGACACCATTACCGTACTGCAGGGCCGTACGGCCGGGTTCTCGGCGCCGATGATCTTGACGGAGGACCATCCCCAGACCACGCCGTATTTCGTCGTCGCCTCGACCTTGGGCGCAGTGCCGAGCAACATGATGATCGCCGTTCCCAAGGTGCAGGGCCCGAGCAACTGGTGCACGMTGTTCAATGTGACCAACGACCTCGGGGCCGCCGAGACGACGCTCAGCACCACGCGCTTGCCGCATGCCGCCGGAACTGCCGGCAAATGGAACCAGAGCGGAATCTTTCCTTCCTCGGGCTATCTGTCGGGCAGCTACGTGCTGAACATGGGGTCGCTGGTCTACCGCACTTATGCGATCGACAGTGCGCACAACCTCTCGGTCACCGAACTGTCGCCAACCACGGGCGGGACGAGCACGCAGGAACTCTATCCGCAGATCGTCAACCTGCAGGCGATGTACGGCAAGGACACCAACAACGACGGCGTGGTCGATACCTACGACAACACGACACCGACCACCAACGCCGGCTGGTTGCAGGTGCTTTCGATCCGCGTGGCGGTGGTGGCGCGCAGCAACCAGTACGAGAAGGACGCCATCACCTTGACCGCGCCGCAATGGGACGTGGGCGCCACCAGCACCATCAATGATGCGACCACGACCACCTGCCACGGCGCCAGCAAGTGCATCGCGCTCAAGGTGGACCCGCTCACCGACTGGCAGCACTACCGCTACAAGGTCTACGACACGGTGATCCCCCTGCGCAACATGCTCTGGAACTCCTGAATGAGCCCCACCAGCCCTCCACTGTCCCGCAGGCATGCGGCCCCTCGTCGCGCGGGCCAGCGCGGCGTATCGCTGATATTCGCGCTGATCACGCTGGTGGCGCTGTTGCTCGCCACCCTGGCGCTGATCCGGTCGGTCGACACCAGTACGCTGCTGATGGGCAACCTCGGCTTCAAGCAGGACGCCACGTCCAGTGCCGACCAGGCCACCCGAAAGGCCATCGACTGGCTGACCCTGAACAGTGCCAGCCTGAACCTGAGCGTGAGCAAGAGCGGGTACTACGCGAGCACCTTGGAACTGGCGGATGACGGAACGACGGTCCAGCAGCCGGTGGACGTCACGGGCCGGCAGCAGGCAAGCAACGCCAGTCGGCAACTGGTCGACTGGGACGGCGACGGCTGCAAGTACATGACGGGCGGAACTTGCAGCGTTCTCACGGCAAGCGCGGGGACCATCAACGGCAACAGCGCGAGCTACGTGATCTTTCGCCTTTGCTCCAAGCCCGGCGACTTCACCACCGACAACACCATCAGTTGCGCCAAGCCGATCTCCAGTACCGGCGGTACCGCGGCAAAGAGAGGGGAGTTGAACTACACCGACCCGGCCCGCTTCGCCGGCACCTCCGGCCCCTACTACCGCATCGTGGTGCGCGTGCTCGGCGCGCGCAACACCACCAGCTTCACCGAAACCATCGTGCATTTCTGAAGAGGGAGCGCCGTCCCGGCGCCCGCAGAGGAACCCCAGGCCATGACACAACAAACAGCCGTCGCATCCCGGACCGAGCGCAGCCTCAGCGTCTGCCGCATCCTCCTTCTGACGGCGGCCACCGCCGTGGCGGCAGCGTTCGCGCCGGGCCTCCAGGCCGCCACCGACCTGTCGAACCAGCCGCTGGCGACGCTGCCGACCGTGCAGGCCAAGCCGAACCTGATGTTCATTCTGGACGACTCGGGCAGCATGGATTCGGCCTATATGCCGGACGACATGAGCTCGAGTGGCCGCTACGGCTACTGGACCTCCCAGTGCAATGGGGTGGCCTTCGATCCTTCGCAGACCTATGTGCCGCCGCTGTACGCCGACGGCACCTCCTATCCCAACGCCAGTTTCGCCAAGGCGCTGGACGATGGCTACGACAGCAACAGCACCACCACCGACCTCGCCAACAAGTACTACTACACGTACAACGGGACCGAGGCGAAGATGGGTTGGGTCTACGACACCAACGGCGTCGTCAAGAACACCTTCTACAACGAGTGCATGCTGGGCACCGGGACCGCCAGCACCCTCTTCACCAAGGTGACGATGACCAGCGCATCCGCCGACGCGCAAAAGTACGCCAACTGGTATTCGTACTATCGAAAGCGCTATCTGCTGATGCGCACGGCCATGGGCCAGGCGATCGCCAAGCTCGATTCGAGCTACCGCGTGGGGTTCAGCACCATCAGCGACACCGGCGTCCAGGATGGCAAGAACTACTTTCGGGATGTGAAGGACTTCGACAAGACCCAGAAGGCGAACTTCTACAGCAGCCTCTATGGCGCCACCCCCAGCAGCTGGACGCCACTGCGCGGCGCATTGTCCAAGGCCGGCCGGTACTACGCCAACAAGGCATCCGGCCAGACCTACGACCCCGTGCAGTACTCGTGCCAGCGCAACTACACGCTCCTGTCGACCGACGGCTACTGGAACACGAACACCGAATCATCGACCTACGGGCCGTTCAAGCTCGACGGCACCTCCACCGTCGATGAGCAAGACGGCGCCGAAGACCGCCCGATGCGCGACGGTGCCACGAAGGCGACCATCGACGTCACGACCTCGACGGCAAAGGCTTATCGCAACGAGACCAGCACGCAAACGCGCACTTCCACCTGGACTCGGCAAGAGATCACGGTTTCGTCCAAGAGGCAGTCAAGAAACAACTACACGGTCACGACAACGACGCAGAACCAGGTATTCACGCAGACTCAGACCCACACGTCGGTGACGGTCCAGGTCGGCACGGCGACCCGGACCACGACGGTCATCACCCCTGACGGAGGCACGGCAACCACGACGACCAGCGCCATCAGCTATTCCGGCTGGGTGAACACCGCTCAAGTCACGGTGACGGACACGGAGACCGGCGCCCCGACGGGGACCAGCACATTCACCGACAGCGGCAATGCCACGTCGACATCGGTCAAGAACCAATCCACCGCGGGCAACGACGGCACGACGTATTCCACAGCCACGCAAGGCGCCTGGAGCAGCTATGCGACGCCCGTCGTCGTGGACAGCACGCCGACGCCGCCATCGTCGAGCGATTTCGTGGCCGGCCCCACCACCCGCACGGTTGGCTCGGTGGGAGGCGACTCCAACACCCTGGCCGACGTGGCCGAGTTCTACTACGCCACCGACCTGCGCACCAGCGACCTGGGCAATTGCGCGTCGAGCAGTTCGGGCTCCAGCCAGGATGTATGCGGCAACCTGGTCCCCGAGGTGGGCAGCGACAAGGCCAAGTGGCAGCACATGAACACCTTCACCATCGGGTTGGGCGTGAGCGGCACGCTGACCTACGACCGGGACTATCTGGTCCAGACGGCGGGCTCCTACGCAGACCTGAAGAGCGGCGCACTGAACTGGCCCGATCCGACCCTCAAGGAGGGCGCCACACGAGTCGACGATCTCTGGCATGCAGCGGTCAATGGCCGCGGCCAGTACTACTCGGCGCTGAGCTCGAGTGCGCTCAGCGAGGCCATCAACGGCGTGGTCACCTCGGTCCAGCAGGTGGCCGGCTCGGCTTCCGCGGCCTCGACCAGTTCGCTCGAACTGGTGGCAGGCGACAACAACCAGCTGTACAAGGCCAGCTACACGACCAGCCTGTGGACTGGCGACCTGCAAGCCTACAAGCTGACGGGCCAGGATGCTTCGCTCAGCGTGACGCCGATCTGGTCTGCACAAGAAAAGCTGGACACGACCTCGGCCTCCGGCCGCAAGATCTACTTCAGCAATGGCAGCACGCTGCAGAGTTTCGAGTACGCGAACCTCAGCACCGCGCAAAAGGCGTATTTCGACAGCTTCTGCGCCCTGACCCGGACCGTGGTGCCGTCGCAATGCGCTTCTCTCTCGACTGCCACGTCGACGAGCCGCCCGGTGAGCGACAAGGCACTGGCGGAGACCGGCGCCAACCTGGTCAACTACCTGCGCGGGACACGCACCTACGAGAGCAGCAGCATCGACGCGTCCAGCAACACGGTCGCAGCGCTTTACCGCAAGCGGGACCATGTGCTGGGCGACATCGTCAATGGCGCCCCGGTGCACGTGAGCAAGCCGCCATTCAGCTATGCCGATGCAGGCTACGCGGACTTCGTGACCAGTCACGCGACGCGGGCACCCGTGGTGTATGTCGGCGCCAACGACGGCATGCTGCATGCGTTCTCGGCCGACAGCACCAACGGCGGCACCGAGCTCTGGGCTTACGTGCCGGGCAGCGTGATGGCCAACATGTACAAGCTGGCCGACAGCGGCTACGCGGCGAAGCACCAGTACTTCGTCGATGGCGCGCCGGTGATGGCCGATATCAAGGCGGGCGGTGTCTGGAAGACCATCCTCGTGGGCGGTCTCAACAGCGGCGGCAACAGCTACTACGCCCTCGACATCACCGACCCCAGCAGTCCGAAGGCGCTGTGGGAGTTCACCGACAGCAACCTGGGCCTGAGCTTCGGCAACCCCGTCATCACCAAGAGAAAGGACGGCACCTGGGTGGTGGTCTTTGCTTCCGGCTACAACAACACCGCCGATGGCAAGGGCCGGCTCTTCGTGCTCGATGCGAACACCGGCGCCAAGCTGATGGATGTCCCCACGACCGCCGGCAGCACGAGCAGTCCGAGCGGCCTGGCGAAGATCAACGCATGGATCGACAGCCCGAGCGACAACACCGCCGCCCGCTTCTACGGCGGCGACCTGCTGGGCAATCTCTGGCGCTTCGACATCGACGACCTGGTGCAACCGAACGAGAGCGCCCTGCTGCTCGCCAAGTTCCAGATCGACGCCAATACACCGCAGCCCATCACGATCAAGCCCGAGACGGTGGACGTGTCGGGCCACCCGGTGGTCGTCGTGGCGACCGGACGCTACCTGGGTGTCAGCGACATCGAGAACACCACGCAGCAAAGCATCTACGGCGTGAGAGACACGCTCACCAATTCGGGCTGGGGGGATGTGCGCGCAAACACCACCGACTTCGTCATCCAGACCTTCACCCTGACCAATGATGCGAACGGCAAGCCGGTGTCCGCCGCGGTCACCGACAACAAGGTCGACTGGGCCACGAAGGGTGGCTGGCGAGTGGATCTGCCGCAGACGGGCGAGCGTGTGTCGAGCAACCTGGGCCTGCAGTTCAGCACGCTGTCGATCGGCACGACCATTCCGAGCGGCAACGCCTGCGACTCGGGCGGTGCGTCATGGCGCTACTACCTCAACGTCGCCAATGGCGGCGTGATCAACACCAATCCCGCGGGCGAGCTGTGGAACAGCAATGCCTTGATCGTCGGCATGAGCTGGATCAAGGACAGCAATGGCAACGTGCGCATCATCTACCAGAACAGCGATGGCAGCATCAAGAGCGAGATTCCGCCGATCAAGTCGAACACCGGCACCGGCAGCGCGCACCGGACGTCGTGGCGAGAACTGACGGATTGATGCTGCGACGACCATGACGGCGATGGACGCGGCAGCAGGCGGGCCTCCTCGCGCGTCATCCTGGCTGCCAGGCGCGCGCAGTGCGCTGCCGCTGTGCATTGCCGTGTCGCTGGCGGCGCACCTCCTGCTGCTTGCGATGCGCGCGCCTCCGTGGCCGCCCCGGCAGGCGGCGCAGACGCCCCATGGCGCGTCCAGCAAGATTCAAGCGCGACTGCTGCCGAGCGAGCCGAATGCGCGACCGGACATCACGACGAGCGTGCGTCCGATGGCGCATGCCGGGTCGAAGCCGGCGGCAGAGACATCCGTTCCCAGCAGGCCGCCCGCCCCCGCTCGCCCGGCTCCGCCGCCCGAGCCCTCGAGGTCGGCGCCGACGACGAGGGCGTCCGACGACGCGCCACAGCCCGCGCTCGACGCGGAGGCGCCGACGATTGCGAAACCAGAGGGAGCGGCGATCCAGGACGACTATGTGCCGCGCCCCCTGCTGACGATTGCGCCAGTGGCGCAGACGCCCGTGGTCATTGCCGAGCCGGCCGGCGAGGACGATGGCGGGCGACATGCCGGCATCCTTGCGCTGTTCATTGACGAAACGGGTCAGGTGCAGTGGATCGAGGCCAACGAGCCGCTCTTGCCCGAGCCCTTGGAGCGGGCGGCCCGCGATGCGTTCATGGCTGCGCGATTTTCTCCCGGCGAGGTCGACGGCCACGCCGTCAAGTCGAGGGTGCGGGTGGAGGTGGTGTTCGACGACGCGCCGCGGGAGGAGCGCCAACTGTCTATCGTGAGAAGTGGGCGCCTGGACTGAGGGGAGGGATCGGATGGACCTGCGACCTACACCTGCTACATGCGAAACGTGAACACCACCGACAGGTAGGACACCGGCTCCGTTCCGATTTCTTCTATTCCGTGAAGCGCCGTTGCATCGAACAACAGCGAATCCCCCACGCACAGCCTCACCACCCTGCAGCCGTATCGGTAGTCGACGCTGCCCGCCAGCAGGTAGACGAACTTCAGCCCCGGATGCTGGAACGTCACGTAGGGTTCGGCGCTCGGCAGCAGCGTCACCAAGTACGGCTCAGCGTAGAGGTTGCCGGAGAGCAGATGGCCGAGCAACTCGTATCGGTAACCGGCAATCGCGCCGACGCGATCCACCACGATGCCCTTGCCCGCCGGCACGTGGCAGAAGTCGGAGCGCGTGGCCTGATCGGAGAAGAAGCGCGACATCGGGACGTCGAGGCCGTTCGCGATTCGCGCCAGCGTCTCGACCGAGGGCGAGACCAGCCCCCGTGCTCGATGCGCGAGAGCAAGGAACGCGAAACATCTGAGCGCCGGGCCAGCTCGCCGCCAAAGGCGCCGCTCGCGATGCGCAGTGCGCGCACCTGGGTGCCGAGCCGCGAGGCAACCTCGCTGCGCGCGGGCTTGGGCGGCGCCGAGCCGGGCGACTTGGCTGCGCCGAGCAGCCAATCTTCACGGTACTGGGATCAGATGCCGGGGACCGGCGCAATTCAGCAGCGCGTCTATCGCGCTTTCGCCTTTGCTTTCAGGGTCTTGCGCGCCGCCTTGCGCAGCGCCTTTTGCAGCGCATCGCCGGCGGCGTCCATGGCTTGCATGCAGCGCTCGAACTCCGCATTGACCGCCGCCACGAGGGCGCCCAGTTCGGCCGGCGTGGCGCTGAACTCGTCGTGCTCGCGCAGGTGAAAGGGGCGGATGAAACGTTCGATGCAGACGCAGGCGCGGTACACGTCTTTCAGGTCGCCCAATCGKTCGGCGACGTCGAGGGCGCGGCTTTGGGCGGGAGTTGCGGGGGAGTGCGCGGATGCGCGAGAGGATTTAGCCATGATGGCCTCCAAGCAGTGCGGTTTGCTACAACCGCCGCGCCCAACGCCAATTGGAGGCGGCGACTCGAACAGGTTGGCGTACCGGGCACCGCTTGCGCGAACCGGCGAGCCTTGCGGCTCCCCGTCCGAGCCGCCAAAAAATGGAGGCACGAACGACAAAGCCGCAGACCCTCTGCGGTAAAGGCTGCGGCTTGTGTCGCAGCGGTGCTTTGGGACGCCAATCCCGATCACGCCTTTTTTTGACGTGACCGCCGCAGTATAGCGACAAGGTTTGGGCGATGCGAACAGCGGAGCCATGCCAGCGCCAGCTTCAACGCGCGTGCAGTTGGTCCCCCACTGGCCCGCTAGCGATCAGACGGACCGATCAGAGCCGCGATGGTTCTCCCCACGATGACCAGGTCTGACCACAAGCTGCGTGCCCGAACATACTGAACGCCGTACTCGAGCTTTGCAGGAAGCACGACCTCCACATAGAACGCCTCGGGATCGTCGGCCGTCGCGAGCAGGAGGTTTTCATCCCTGTACGCGATGGAGGCGAGATCGGTGATTCCGGGGCGCACGCTCAACACCAGCTCTCGCGCCTCCGGCGGATAAAGCGCCACGTAACGCGGCACCTCGGGCCGAGGCCCGACCATGCTCATCTCGCCTTTCAGCACATTGATGAACTGCGGCAGCTCATCGAACTTGTGACGGCGCAGGAATTGACCGGCCCGGGTGACGCGCGGATCGGCGCCGACGGTGATCTGCGCGCCGCCGGCTGCCGCGGAACCTGCGGACATGGTTCTGAACTTGTATATGGAGAACACCCGGCCGCGCAGGCCGACGCGGTCCTGGCAGAACAGGACAGGGCCTGGCGAATCCAGCTTGATCCAAACGGCAATGATCGGCAGCAGCGGCGCCAGCACCAGCAATGCGCAGGATGCGATCAACAGGTCGAACGCCCGCTTGAGCATCACATCAGGATCTGGCGCAGCGCCGAGATCACCCGATCCTGATCGGCGTCGCTCATCGCGGTGAACAGCGGAATGCTGAGCATGGCTTGATAGGCGGCCTCCGAATGCGGAAACATTCCGGGTTCGAGGCCATAGCGGTCCCGCCAATAGGGCTGCCGATGCAGCGGCACGTAGTGGACACTGGTGCCGATCCCGCGGTCCGACAGGCCCTGGATGACCTCGTCGCGCGTCACCTTGGCGGAAGCATCAAGGCGAATGACATACAGATGCCAGGCATGCACATCGCCGGCCGGGGCTTCCGCTGGGAGTATCAACGGCAAGCGCGACAGGTGCTCACGGTAGCGCCCTGCAAGGTACTGGCGACGCTCCAGGAAACGCGGCAGCTTCACCAGTTGATGCAGGCCCATTGCCGCGGCAACGTCTGTCAGGTTGTACTTGAAGCCGGGCGCAACGATCTCGTAGTACCAGGCGGGCGTCGTTGACTGGAACCGGTCGAACGCATCGCGGCTGATGCCGTGCAGGCGCATCACCTTGATGCGCTTGGCCAGTTCGGCGTCGCGCGTGACCACCATGCCGCCCTCGCCGGTCGTCATGGTCTTGTTGGCGTAGAAGCTGAAGACGGTGACGTCGGACTGCAGCGTGCCGATCAGTTGCCCTCCGCAGGTAGTGGGCAGTGCATGGGCGGCGTCTTCGACCACTTTCAGGCCGCGCTTCCGAGCAAGTGCGAGCAGCGCCTCCATGTCGGCAGCCAGCCCACCGTAGTGCACAGGAATGATGGCCTTCGTGCGCGGCGTGATCGCAGCTTCGATCCCGCGCACGTCGATGCACAGCGTCACGGGATCGACGTCGACGAGAACGACGTCTGCGCCGAGATAGCGAACGACTTCGGCGCTCGCAGTGAAGGTGTGGGTGGTCGTGATCACCTCGTCACCGGGGCCGATCCCGAGGGCCTCGAGTGCCAGATGCAGGCCGGCGGTGGCCGAATTGACGGCCATGCACAGCAGCGCGGGATCGCCGAGGAAAGCCGCGAAGTCGTCTTCGAAGCGTTTCGTCTTGGGGCCCGTCGTGATCCAGCCCGAACGCATCGTATCGGCCATCTCGGCAATTTCTTCGTCGCCGATATCGGGCAGTGCGAATGGGAGGAATGCAGGCTTCTCTGACATGGGGTCAATCCTTGGCAATCCAGCACAGCGCGTGGGTGCGCAGGAAAGGCATGAGGTTGAAAAGATGGTATGCGGCCGGGTGAAACCGGCAAACGCGGCGGCTGATGGGTGGCGCGAGGGTCACGCGACGTGCCGTCATACGCCCTTCAGGAAACAGCGCCTTCAACCGGCGGACGGACACTCCGCGCACATCGCTGTTGGATGGGTTGTCGTAGACAAAGTCATACCAGAGGATGCCACCCCCAGGACGCACCCACGACCACATTTGGTCGGCAAGTTCCTGCTGGAAGACATCGTCCAGCAACGACGAGAACACGACGGACTGGAACACCACGTCTTGACTGGCCGGTTCCAACGCCGCTGTACTGGCGTCGCCTTCGTGCACCTTGAGCGACGCGGGCAACCGAGTCCGTGCGCTGGAAACGCGATCCGGCAGAAGCTCAATGCCGTGAAGATTTTCCGGTGCGAAGCCGAAGCGAAGGAAGTCGAGCAGGTGCCCCCCGTAGCCGCAGCCGACGTCCACGAGCTTCAGGTGGCGCAGGTCCGCATCCGTATAGCCACAAACGGAGCGGAAGAGAAAGAGCATCTCTCTTTGCCATTCCTGGGTGCTCAACACGACTTCCGGACGCAGGATGCTGTACAGGCTGCCCACATTTCGGCGCGCATAGCGCTCCGCCACCGCCTGCGGTTCTCGCTTCTGCTCGGATTCCGTCGGCATGCTTTCCATTGCTTGTTGTCTCACTGTGGCGCTACAGCATTCTGCGGATCAAGCGCAGATAAATCGATGCAAGGAAGTGAGTAAAGGTGTAGACATAGGCCATCGCGCCCAGGCCCTTGCCCGACTTGAGGCGGTACTTCTTCAACATCGCCAGGTGCCGTCCGATCATCTTCCATTTGTTTCCTGAAATCTGACTGGCCTGCTGTCGATAGAAAACCAGGGGATGAACGATCTTGATGCTGAACGGCATGTCCTCGTGGACACGGATGAAGCAATCGGTGTCCTCGCGCGCCTTGTAGGCCGGGTCTTCGTTGAAGGGGTGCCGCAGCATGAATTCTCGGTGCGCCACGATGCTCGAGGTCGGCGTGCGGTACTTCAACAGCTGTTGCTTCAAGGTGATGCGTTCGACGAGCGGTTCCGGTGGCGCAGGATCGAAAACGATCTGGTCGTCACAGCGAAAATCCCTCATCTGGGTGCTGCACATCAAGGCGCCGTGCGCAGTCAATGCCTGCATCTGCGATTCAAGCTTGCGTGGATGCCAAAGATCGTCGGCATCCAGGAAGGCGACCCACTCGCCATGCGCCGCGACAACGCCCGCATTCCGCGGCGCTGCGGGCGCGCCGGCATTGATCGGCATCCGGATAAGCCTGACGCGAGGGTCGACCTGTCCATAAGTTTCGACGATCGCGGCAGACTCATCCGTCGATTTGTCGTCGACAACAATCAACTCGAAGTTCGAATACGTCTGCGCTAGGACGGAATCCATGGTCTTGCCTATGAACCGGGCCGCGTTGAAGCACGGAACTATGATTGAGACACGGGCTGACGGCGTAGACACAGATATTGTCTTGAGGAAAAGTCGATTGACAAACTTGCAATGAGCTCAGGGATTTGTCGTCCGCCGAGATGCAACTGCGAGCGCCACGTAGGCGAACGATGTCAGCAAGGCGGCCAGCCATGCAAGTTGCCGGAGCGTCGCCGGCTCGCCAGCAAACGGGTGAGCCAGGCTGATCCAGACCAATATGGCGAGCGCTGCCGCACCGAGATTCAGTTTGAGCAGGCGCGCTTCGAACCCCGCGATATGCAGGAAGGTGGACCAAAAGTCGGAAATCCGCAAAACCGCAATCGCTAGAAACAACGGCAGCACCACCAACGCTTCGGCATATTCCGGATACCAGCGTTGGACGCCATAATCCAAAAGATAGCCCATCGGAACGGCTGCTAGGGCGAAGACAACCAGGCTTACGAGCGACGTTCGTAAACACAAGTCCAAGGCGACGCCGCGACCGTACTGCGCAAATCTACGGGCCACCAGCGGATAGAGTGAGGCGTTGATGACAGTCTGAACCGATTGCGAAATGGATAGCACAATCCAGGCGAAAGAGTAGTAAGCGAAGCCTCTCGCACTGAGGCGATCGGACGCTACCCAGCGATCAACATTCAGCATACTGAATCCGACAATCATGACGCCCATGAGCGTCAGCGCGGATTTCCATCGCACCCGGTTCAAGCGACGTATTGCGAGCGAATAAATGAGCGCCGCACCAACGCGTCTGAGTGCGCTTTGGAAGAAGCCCAGCGCCAGCGCGATCGTGAGCAGCGAATCGATCGCGAGTGCCACTACACCCGAACCGGTGCACACGGCCGCGACGACACTCAGGCTTAAGGCTCCAGCCGCGCGAACAAGATTCTGGCCGGCAAAGCGCCGAGCCTCACCGCGGCTACGACTTTCGACCGTCGCGACGAGGAACAATTGATGCGCCAAGCCGTGCAACAAGCCAACGGAAAGGACAGCAGGTGTCATACCGGCGAGCGATAAACCGAGTGAGGCACCCAGCAAGCCTGCGAGACAGCAGAGAAGCGCTATTACGTTGCACTGGGCCGCTCGGACGAGTCCACGCATCTCCTGGCGCCGCACCATGTTGACCGGCCACTCTCGCTGAAGCATTGGCTGCAGCCCCAAGCACCCAAGCATGCAGAACGTACTCGAGACTAGACTGCCGGCGGCGAATTCGGAGAACGCCCGAACATCCAGCACCCGCGCCATCAAGAGCAAGCGCAGCATCATCAAGCCCATGGCCAAGGCAAGCAACGGCACATACCAGAGTTGCCGCAGACGTCGGGGAGTCAGAGTCAGCATTTGGGAATCGCTTTACCAGCGCCCCATGCGTGACAAGTTCAGTCGTAAAGAAGTTGCGCAGTCCTCAACGATCTCTTTTGCAAGAAGGCTCGGCCCCATATATTTCCGCTGAGACATCAAACAGTCTCTGAAAGCAGATCATGCGCCAGCAGCGATTCAGCAATCTCAATCAACTTCGAAATCGGCTCTTGAATGAGATCGGCAATCTCCAGTAGGGTACTTTCTCCATCGCAATACGATAGGAAATTCATCATGGCTTTGACCTGATCTTTGGTTTCCTTTGTGCTTAGCGTCGGATAGAGTCCTCGCTTGCCCAATTGAGGCTCCCCGCGTACCTTTACCTTAAATCTTCGATCATTATTTTCAATTGCTTGAACGGCCTTCTGAAGCGCGGCGAAACCTCCAGCCAGTCCGCCAGGAGTCACCACGCTTAGATTGTCCAGAGAAGTATGATATTCGGGGTATTCGCCGTATTTAGTTCGCATGATCGTCGCTATTGGCAAATCCACACCAGGCGCACAATATTGTCGCTCGTCGCTTCCTCGATCAAGCCATGTGTATCGTTTAAACGATGAGTCAATGTGCCCAAGCACATGCTTGGCCGCGCGATCTGACAATGTGTTCCCCGCGCGCGAAGGCAAATATGAATAGGATCGATCATCGCCGATGCACGTTATGTTAAATCCCGCAATCACATTTTGCCTCAGGTGATCAATATTTCGACTTAGATATACGATTGATCCTATGGTCTCCGGAATGAAAATTATTCGATAGGTGTACTTTCGATTTTCTAGCAACAATAGCCACCGAGCTAGCGCCGTTGTCACAACCGGACCCGAAAGCTCATTGTTGGCCATGGAGGGATGGCAAATGTAAGTCGACAGCAAGACTTCTTGAGCGCTACGACCTGGAAGGACTAATTCGGCGTAGTTGAGGACTCCCGGCTTTAATTCAGAATCGATTACTGCTTTGTAACGGCCACGATTGAGGCGCTTTCGCTGATCATGGCTCAAACAGAAACCCCAGCGGCGAGCATAGTAAGATGTGATATAGGGAATGGCATCTGGCTGGTCAGGCAAAGAATGGAGGTGGACATCGAGTTCGTCCAATTCAAACCACCCATCTACCGCTTCGGAATATCCAATTACATGCAAATTGTTTTCTCTGAAATCTACAATTCTTCGACCAGACTCGTCCGCGATATATGCATCACGAATCACCCATTCGTCGGGAACGGTCCAATCAAAGCACTGCATTCCTGATGGAACTTCGTGAACAGTGAAGCCCGGCATAAAATTGCCGAGGCATGCTAGCGTTTCTCGAACGCCTGCTCCAGTCAAGCTCCGGCAAATAGGAAATAGGAGAGCTGCAAGCTCATAGCAAAACTCGCCAACATCCGAGTCGGCTCGAATGTGAGGAAGAGGATCAATTTCTAATTTCATACAGAACTCCTTCAGCCTCACCTTCCCTCAACACTGCTGAAACCTCATCAAAGAGTCTCGGGGCTGAAATAACTCGGAGGCCAGCCCCCTCCATTGGCCGAAAACCCGTGTAAAGCCTTTTTTCCCACAAAATCTTAGCCATGGGTTCTACGTAAGTGTTCACGCCAGCCGCGATGTCGCGCACAAAGACGCCGTAGGTTTGAGTGGTCTCGACTCCTTTTTCGTCGATATATGGACCAGTGAATTTCTTGTGATAGCGATATGACGCATTCATGGATTCTTCGACATAGTGATAGAAGGTCATGCTATTCTGGTCCGGAAGATCAATCACTCCAATCTTTCCTCTCAGACGATGAAGAAGCCCAAATGGCGAGTCGTATCCGTAGCCGCTGAAATTGTTTAATCCCTTGAATAACGCAGCATTGCCTCCTATCACTGCAAATGAATATATAGGATGTCCGGTGCGAATCGAGCCTGGCCAAAGGCGACCTAATTCTGTAATCGCCCCCATGTGGCTTGCTGAATTTCGAATATCAAAGGCGATACCCTTTGTAAAATCAAAATTGAACAGTGGCAACAAGAGAGTTCCGGACTCTCCCAGCGCGCGCAGAAAGCTTTCCAAAACGAGACGCGGATTCACCTCCTCACCCAACCTTGCAAATCTTCGAAGAAGTCGAGAGATGTTGCTGTGAATTAAGAGCGTATCTCCCTCATCCACACCTGCTGCACGCCAATCTCGAGCAAGTTGACTAATGACTCTGTCGTTCATGATGAAGGGATTCCTGAGTCGCATCTCTTAGTTGGATCAACGGTCGCCAACGGGCATCCAACGACGGATGTCATCGAGATGGCGAAACATCAACCTGCGCCGCATCTGCTCACGCGACGCCACTGTGTCAGGCTCCAGCGCATCGATCAGGCCTTGCCAGTCACGCAATTCGATTCGGCGCAGCACCTCGTCTTCGGCATCTGTGTCATCAGCGTATTCCTCATCATCTGCGCGGAGTTCACCCCCGCTCAACATGTCGATGAAGCGCTGCGGATCGGCGCTCATGTCATACCTGAAACGAGTTGTCGCCTCGGCGCGGACGAACCGGGTGTATTGGGGCACGCGATTCACCATCGCGTAGGCAAATCGAAGCGTCAGGCGCGAGATGGATTCCCGCCGCCGAGCCCGCTCGGTCCCTTCGAGTTCAGCATGCAGTCGAAGGTCAGCCAGTTGCTGTGGCAACACGACGGCGTCGCGGAAACCGGCCTCCTGATAGATCGAGGGCGCGATTCCAATCACTTGCTTGCCGAGCGCACCGGCCTCCAGTGCGGCACTTCCGTTGGCCACGATGATCGCATCACATTGCTCTATCAGGCCGAGCGTACTCGTGGCATCGGTGCTGGAGATCGCGTGAATGCCGCGGCGCCCAGCCCACTCCGTATAGTGACGCTCTGAGTACTCACCGCCCTTTCGACCGATCTTCTCACCCCAGTTCGGGTGGCATCGCAGCACCAGATCGCGCGGCTCCAGGCCCAGGTGATCGATCAGTGCGTCGTACGCCACCAGCGGGTCGGTCCAGCCTGTCTCCCAGTCAGGATGACCCCAGACCTCGTTGCGGCTGCTCGGGACGAGCAAGATCTTGTGCAGCCCACCTGGCACTGGCCATGCCGCCGAGGTGGCGCCGACGTTGTAGGCCCGCCATTCCTTGGCGTTCTGACGCAGGAAGCGCCGGGCCACATAAGACGCGGCCTGCACCGCCTGTCGACGGCTCAGCGGCAGTTCGCGCCAGCGCCCGATCAAGCGGTGCACGCTACCGAGCCCAAGGCAGGTCTCCTCGGGATAGAGCTGAAGCCCATCGCCGAACCAGGTACGCTCGAGGCTGACAACGCGCACGCCGAGCGATCTCGCGGCTTCGTAGATGGCGCGAGTCGCGTCCATCCGGCCGTTGAATACGCAGACGGCGTCGAGTCGCTGGTCGCATATCCAGGCCCGCGCTGCCTGATAGCTCAATTGCACCGCCGGGTGAAGGCGATCCGCGATGGCCCTGAATTCAGGGCTGCCGTAGTCAGCATCGGACTCGAAGCGGCCCAGCGTGCTAGCACTCGAGTGCGTCCACTCGGGCTGCGCCGGCGCAGAGTCGCGCGATGCACTCTCGCCGATCGAAGTGACGTTGCTCCGCGTGTACGAACGAATGCCTCCAGCCCGGCATTGCAGGCACTCTTGCCACGCGGGCCGGTCGCGCAGCTCGCGGGTGTAGCAAGTGGGAAGGTCGCCATCACAGGTCAGAAAGAAGGCTTTGTGTCCCGCCTTCTCGGCAAGCCGGGCCAGGAAGTACGCATGTTCGACATGTGGGCGCCACGAGTAGATCGTCGCGAAGCCAATGCGCAGCGGTTTCATGCCAGCAAATCCCACGACACCGGTGTCGCATAGTCGACGTCCTTGCCAACGACTCGGCCGACGACCTGTTCCAGGAACTTCGGCGCGAGGCCATACCCAGGTCGCACGCTGCGCACGCAGTCAGCGGTCACCGTCTCGCCAGCCTTGAGCGCCTTGACGAAATACAGCGAGCGTCGGAACTTCACGTTGGCCTCCTCACTGGTCTTGCGGCCATAGTCGACGCGGCCGAGTGCCTCCCACGCGGTGCGGCTGTCGCGGCACAGTGCCTGCAGTTCAGACGGCTCAAGCGAGAAGCTGTCGTCGGGACCGCCGCCGCTTCGGTCCAGCGTGAAGTGCTTCTCGACGATCGCTGCGCCCAACGCGATGCTCGCTACTGCCGTGGCGTTGTCCAATGTGTGGTCGGATAGCCCGACGACCACCCCGAAGCGCTTTCGCATGTCGGTGAGCGTGTGGAGGTTGTAGTCTGCCGCGGGCGCTGGATAGCCACTGACGCAATGAAGCAGAGCAATCTCCCTGCTGCCGCCTGATCGAGCGGCTTCGACGGCCTCTCCAATCTCATCGACGTCTGCCATGCCGGTCGAGATGATCATCGGCTTGCCGGTGCTTGCGACGTATCGGATCAGAGCCAAATCTACTGCTTCGAACGAGGCAATCTTGTAGGCTGGCGCACCCAGGCTCTCGAGCAGATCGACCGCAGTCGTATCGAATGGCGAGCTGAAGATCGTGATGTCGCGCTTGCGTGCGTGCTCGAACAACGCGGCATGCCAGTCCCACGGCATGTGCGCCTCTTCGTACAGGTCGTATAGCGTACGGCCATCCCACAGGCCGCCTCGAATCTTGAACTGCTCTGCGTCACTGCTCAATGTGATTGTGTCGGGCCGGTAAGTCTGCAGCTTGACCGCGGAGGCCCCGGCCGCCTTCGCCGCATCGATGATTCGCAGCGCGGTCTCCAGCTTGCCGTTGTGATTGGCCGAAAGCTCGGCGATGACGTAGGGCCGCGCGTCGATCGCGATGCGCCTGCCAGCGATGGCTATGCTTGGATTTTGAGACATGGCGTCACCCTCCCCAAGCCGAAGACCATTCATGTTCGAGCAAGCCGAAGCACACCACCGCGTGGTAGCGCTGGCCGTCGAAATGCTGATCGCGGAGGACTCCCTCCTGACGGAAGCCCATGGCCGCGTGGAAGCCGATGGAGCGCTGGTTGTAGGCAAGCGCGCGTCCGCAAACCTTGTGCAACGCGAGGGCGTCAAAGGCATGGTCGAGCGCACGGCGACCCATGGCGCGACCGGTGCCCTTAGGTGCTTCAGGGGCAACATAGAAGCCCCAGTCGGCGACGGTCGGATGGTCGCTAGCGGTCAGGCCGACGAAGCCCAGCGCCAGACCATCCTTTTCGTAAATCAGCAGATGACGGCTTGGATCACGCGCGCTGCGTTCGAACCACTCCATGTGCTCCTCTAGACCGATTTCGTGCTGCGTAAACATGTTGCGTCGAACATCGGGGTGGTTGCGCCACTCAAGCACCATGGTCACGTCCGAGCCGGTCATCGGACGGATACGCCCCATTGTGGGATTGTTGTCAGACATCGAGAGCCACCATTTCCGCTATCACGCGCGCGACGCCACGGCCGTCGGTGATCCGGCTCGCCGCATCAGCCACCTCGCCGAATTCAGCACCACGGATGAGTCGACTCAAGACGCCGTGAAGGCTGTGCTCTACCGAATTCGCATCACCGAGCAGCGCGGCGGCACCGCTGGCCTCGAGCGCCCGCGCGCCTGGGATCTGATTATCGGCCAGCACCACCAGCAGTGCGGGCAACCCAAGACAGCAGCGCTCCCACGCCGTGCCACCAGCGGCGCCGATCGCCAGGTCGCTATCGGCCATACGCTGCGCCATGTCGTCGACATCGACGAACACTTCGGTCGGCCAAGGCATGCGCGCAGCCTGCTTGCGCACACTCTCGAGCCAGGGCGCAAAAGGCCCCATGACGACGCTGATCCGGCACGCCGGCGGCAGGTCGCAACGCTGCAGCGCGTGAAGCACTGATCCGGTGGCGTTCAGTTGGTCAACTCCGCCCATCGTGATCAGTAGATGCCTGAGCACCGGCTCGGCGCGGCGCGGCAGGCTAGTTTCGCGAAGCGCGGCGAATTCCTGACGCAGCAGGGCGAATCGAGGCCCCGCAAGGACGCGACACTCCGGCGGCACCCACCTCTCATAGTCCGAGGCTTGGCGACCGAGGTTCTGGTCGAGCAGTAGTTCGCAACGGTGCGCTCTGTCGGCAAGGTCGTCGATCGCCAGCATGCGTGCGGCATTGGCGTGCAGCTCTGCTTCCCAGCCCGCATCGAGCGCGTAGTGGTCGACAACGATCCAGTCGGGTCGATGGCCCCCCAGCGCAACGATGGTTTGCCGCGCGTCAGTCTGCCAGTCACAGCCCAGCCACCCCGCGTACGTCGCCCCACCGGACAGCGCCGCCGATGTCAACGGGTCCAACGGCAGGGTTGCGACTTCGTGCCCTTGGCGGTCAATGTGCTCCAGAAGGTTTCCGGGGTGGGCACGGCAGACAAAGCGGCAATGCGCCCCCTGCTCTTTCAGCGCCGCCGCCAACGCCAGGCATCGCATCACATGACCGTTGCCGATCTGCAGCGATGCGTCGGCACGGAAGACGACGGTTGCGCCAGCGAGTCCCTTCATGTCGCCGCCTTCAGGGCCTTGAACATCCATTCGGCACGCATCCAGTCGTCCGGCGTGTCGATGTCCTGCACCCGGTGCGGGGCCAGTACCACTGCCGCGGAGTCCGGACCGAATAGCGTCTCAGCCGAACGCCACGCTGACGCCAACCCCCAGTAGAACTGGCCGGCGTCGTAGTAGGCCTCCTCGAGATCCTGCGAGCGGGTCTTGAAATGCTCGGGGTTGAACATCGATACACGGCCTGCGCCGTCGATACGAATCGCGCGCTGGATCGGAGCCGGGTACTTCGCGACCGAGAAGGCGAACTCACTGCCGCGACGCTCGAGCACGTCGAGGCCGCGCTTGACGTCGTCGGCCATGAGAAATGGCGCCGTCGCGTAGATGCAGCACACAAGGGTGGGGGTCTCGCCCGTGGCTGACTGCCAGTCGACCGCGTGGCACACGACCGGGATCGTGCCGGCATGGTCGTCGGATAGCTCCGGCGGGCGCACGAATGGCACCTCGGCGCCCGCATCACGGGCGACCCGCGCGATCTCGGCATCGTCGGTGGAGACGATCACGCGGTCGAAGCAGCCGCTGTCGCGCGCCGCAGCGATCGACCAGGCAATGATCGGCTTGCCGCAGAACAGCTTGATGTTCTTGCGCGGGATTCGCTTGCTGCCACCGCGCGCGGGAATGACGGCCAATCTCATGGGTGCAAGGCCTCGTGCAACGCATCGACCACTTGATCCTGCTGGTCCTCGATGAGGGTCGCGTACATCGGCAGGCTGATCGCCTCGGCGTAGTAGCGCTCGGCCTCGGAAAAGGTACCGTTCACGCAGCCAAGCCGCTGGTAGTACGGTTGCCTGTACACGGGGATGTAGTGCACGTTGACGCCGATATCCTGAGCGCGAAGAGCGTCGAACACGCCCCGACGCCGAGTCGCATCGACACGAACCACGTACAGGTGCAGTCCCGAATAGCAGTCCGGATGCTGCCACGGCGTCGTCAGCGGCAGTTCAGCGAGTCGCTCGTCGTAGCGGCGCGCCAATTCGTGGCGCCGGCGTACATAGTCGTGCAACCGCGTCGCCTGGCTGAGGCCGAGTGCCGCCTGCAATTCGGTCATGCGGTAATTGAAGCCCAGCTCGATCTGCTCGTAATACCAGGGACCGTCCGGCTCGCGGCTCATCCGCGCCGGGTCGCGCGTCATGCCATGGCTTCGGAACAGCGCCATGCGCTCGGCGAGCTGCGCATCGTTCGTCAGGGCCATTCCGCCTTCGGCGCTGGTGATGATCTTCACTGGATGGAAGCTGAACACCACGATGTCGCTGAAACGGCAATTGCCGATCGGCAGACCCTGGTAGCGGCCACCTACTGCATGCGAAGCGTCTTCGATGATGCGAAAACCGTACTCGCGACTGAGCGCCTGAATCGCGGCCATATCGCAGCTCTGCCCCGCGAGATGAACGGGAACGACGATCTTGGGCAGGCGGTTCGCAATTCGGGCCTGCTCCAGCTTGCGGGCAAGCGCCTCTGGCGAAAGGTTGTAGGTGCGCGGGTCGATATCCACGAAGTCGACCTTGGCGCCGCAATAGAGGGCGCAGTTGGCGGACGCCAAAAATGTGATCGGGCTAGTCCAGAGCCAGTCGCCTGGGCCCAACCCAAGCGCCAGGCAGGCGATATGCAGTGCGGAGGTCGCGCTGTTGACCGCCAGAGCATGGCTGGCGCCGCAAGCGCTAGCCAGTTCAAGCTCGAAGCGCGGCACGACCGGGCCCTGCGTCAACCAGTCCGACTGCAACACCGACGTGACAGCCGCGACGTCGTCAGCTATGACGTCCTGCCGACCGTACGGAATATGCGACATCAGATGTTCCCGATCCGGTGTTGATTGGTCCGGATCCAGGATTGCAACGCGTCAACTGTCATCCACTCCGGATTGTTGTCACTCGCGTAGACGAATCCTTCGGCCACCTTGGTGCCATTCTTGATGCGAGTCGGATCAATGCTCCAATTGTGGATGGCAGGAAGAACCTTGAAGTGTTCTGTGTATTCGTACGTGTAAAAGGCGTCCTCGGCGCTGATCATCTGCTCGTGGAGTTTCTCGCCAGGACGGATGCCGATCACCTCCAGCCTCGCATCCGGAGCGACTGCCCGGGCGATATCGGTGACAGTGATGGACGGAATTTTCTTGACGTAGATCTCTCCGCCTTCCATGTCGGCGAAGGCATGCCACACGAGTTCGACCCCCTGCTCCAAGGAAATCATGAAGCGGGTCATCCGTTCGTCCGTGATGGGCAGGACTCCCTTATCCTTGATTGACATGAAAAACGGGATGACAGAGCCACGCGAGCCCATGACATTGCCGTATCGAACAACGGCAAAACGCGTATCGTGCGCACCAGCGTACGAGTTCCCCGCCACAAACAGCTTGTCGGAGGCCAGCTTCGTTGCACCGTAAAGGTTGATTGGACTGCTGGCTTTGTCGGTGGACAGGGCTACAGCGCGCTTGACCCCCTTGTCGATGCAGGCATCGATCACGTTCATCGCGCCGTTGATATTGGTCTTCACGCACTCGAAAGGGTTGTATTCGGCGGTGGGAACTATCTTGGTTGCGGCCGCGTGCACGACATAGTCCACGCCATCCAGCGCACGATACAGTCGCTCGCGATCACGCACGTCGCCAATAAAAAATCGAACCCGGGGATCACCCTCGTACTTCTTTGCCATCTCCCATTGCTTCATCTCGTCGCGGGAGTAGATGATTACTTTTTTTGGGTTGTACCTCGCCAGAGTCATCGCGACGAATTTGTGTCCGAATGAACCTGTGCCACCAGTGACAAGAATTGATTTTTGGGAGAGCATTTCTTCTTGCCTTCAGATCATGAGCGCGACAAAAGACATTCGATAACCTTCTCATCTCCAGCGCTTTCTTTTGTTTGAGAGAATGCGCTCTGACGATTGGATTTGCGTTCCGGGAGGTAGCCTGGCACCAGCAACTGCAGCATGTTTGACATCGCATCCTCATTGTCGCTGCCGGCGGYGCCGAGCAATATCTGCAAATGGCCTTCGAGATCGGTCCATGGCATGAAGTCTTCACGCGCGCGAATGATACGGGGGTGGTCGGTCGGCAGTGGGTTTTCCCCAATGAGCAGTTCCTCGAACAGCTTCTCCCCGGGGCGCAGTCCCGCGATCTTGATGTGAATATCTCCTTTCGGGCGTTGCTCATCGCGCACGGTCAACCCCGACAATGCAATCATCCGCTTGGCCAGGTCGAGGATTTTGATCGGTGCTCCCATGTCCAGCACAAAGAGGTCGCCGCCCTCGGCGATCGCCCCCGCGTGCAAGACCAGTTGCGCAGCCTCCGGAATCGTCATGAAGTAGCGGGTAACTTCCGGATGCGTGATGGTGAGCGGCCCGCCTTCAGCGATCTGAGAGCGAAACAACGGCACGACGCTGCCGCTCGAGCCCAGCACATTGCCGAAGCGCACCATCGAGAAGCAGGTCGCGTGCGTGCTCGCACCTTGACCGAACGGATGTCCGTCGCAAGCGGCGAGAGACTGGAGCACGAGTTCGGCCACGCGCTTGCTGGCGCCCATGACATTGGTAGGTCGAACGGCCTTGTCCGTGGAGATCAGCACAAAGCGCTCGGCGGCCGCCTCGATCGCCGCGCGCGCCATGTTCAATGTACCGAGCACATTGTTGACGACGCCGGCGCCGGGATTGACCTCGACCAAAGGCACGTGCTTGTAGGCCGCCGCGTGATAGACGACTTCAGGCCGGTGCTTGCGGCAGATGGCGGAGATGCGTTCGAAATTGCAGACATCGGCCA
This sequence comes from Variovorax sp. P1_H2, assembly GCF_056405295.1. Classification (NCBI taxonomy): domain Bacteria; kingdom Pseudomonadati; phylum Pseudomonadota; class Betaproteobacteria; order Burkholderiales; family Comamonadaceae; genus Variovorax; species Variovorax sp. P1_H2. The sequence continues at coordinate 48,975 of NZ_JBFUCJ010000025.1, forward strand.
GCAGCGGCAGCAGATGGACATCCGCCGCGTCGCGCTTGATCAGCGATGCCAGTTCCTGGTGAATTCGATAGAGCGCGAATTCGCTGTGTTCGACCAGAATCAGCTGACTCGGCCCGATGTTCGCGATCTGGCGGCATAGCTCGCTGCCGATGCTGCCGCCGGCGCCGGTCACCAAGACCACCTTTCGGGCCAGGGTCCGCGCCAGCAGCTCCGGCCGTGGCGCTACGGGTTCACGCCCGAGCAAATCTTCCACGTCGAGGTCGCGAAAGTCGTCGACCGTGACGCGACCACTCGCAAGATCCGCCAGACCGGGGAGCGAGCGGATCCGAACCGGCAGGGACTGCAGCTGCCCGATGATCTGATTGCGTCGCTCACGACTCGCGCTCGGCAAGGCCAGCAGGATGTCGCTGACCGCGAGCCGCCCGACGACATCGGGCGCCTGCGACGCGGGAAAGACCGGCACGCCGTTGATGCTCCCTCCGGATTTGCCGGGGTCGTCATCCAGGAATCCCAACAGCGCATATTGGCGCGTGTTGGCAAGGGCCGCGGCGGTCTGCGCGCCGGCGCTCCCCGCGCCGTAGATGAGCAGACGACTGCCCGCGCTATCGGTTCTTGCCGCCAGCCAATGCCAGGCCAGCGTCCGGCTCGAACTGACGAGCAGCAAGAAGATAAGCGGCTGAAGAATGATGAGGCTGCGTGGAATACCGCCACGGTGGTACAGCCACCACACGAAGGGTGCAAGCATCAGCCCGTAGACGCTTACAGCCTTGCCGGTGGTCAGGATCGCCGCAATGCCCGTGTAGCGAAAGATGGCCCGGTACAAGCCGAACTTCACGAAGACAGGGATCGCCAGCAATGGCGCGATCACATACACGGCCCATTCCACGCCCTCGGGTTGGTGCCACGTGTCCAGCCGGATGGTGAACGCAAGCCAGGTCGCAAGAAGCGCCAAGCACAGGTCAAGGCAAACGACCACGAGGCGCTTGCGGAATCGGGACCAGTGAAGAATCGTTTCTTGCATTTGAACTCAGCTGTACTCGCGGCGGCGGCACGTTCGCACTCGGCTGCGATCAGTGCGCTTCACGTCCCGCCAATGGCGGGCAATTTGACATTGCGGAATTCCGGATACTTTTCCTCGCTGTCCGACCGCCACTCGTCGATCGCCTTGCGGCACACGTTGGGCAATTGAATCTTGCAAAGCTTCGCAAGCGCGACGCCTGCCGCCCTGGGTTCGCCATTGAGGGCCAATGCTTCCGCATATTTGAAGGTGGTCCCGGCCCAGCCGTAGCGCTCGGCAACATGGCGCATCCAATCCAACTGCTCCGTCGCCATGCCCCTCGTCGGTGTAGTTTGCGCGAAGCGCGCCCGCGCTTGAAGTTGAGTCAAGACGATTGTGTGCGGCGGTGGCTCCGCCTTGACGTCGCCGATGCGCGACTGCTCGAACCGAATCTGGCGCCACTCCTCTTCCAACTGGATGTACTCGGCGCTCACCGTCACGAACATCACCAACACGGCCAGACCGGCGAGGCCCAGGATCGGCCGGGGTAGGCTGAAGCGCATCCACCGGGTGCCCTCGACACCCGCGACTCCGTTCACGGCCCCCATGAAGAATCCGACAGGGAGCAGGAAATAGGCATAGGCAAGGGGGTACTCGACCATCGCATGACAGAAGACGATCGCCACCGCCAGCAGCACGCACCAAGACAGCGGATCACGACATGCCACAACCCGCCTCGCGAGCCACAGGAACAGGCCGGCGGCCACGGCAAGAGCGACGGGCAACCCGCTCCACAACGCAATGTCGAGAATCAGGTTATGCGCGGAATCGAAGTAATAGCGCGTAGCGGGAAATTCGAGCGCTGTGGCCTGTTGAGCCAGCGAGACCTGGTTCCAGCCGTAGCCCACCCAGGGCGATCGGAGCATGGCCTCGGCCATCGATTGCCACAAAGTCAATCGCAGATTTTCACCCATTCGCTCCGCCATCGACGAGGCGTTGGGAAGCAACATGATCCTGTTCAGCGCCGGCCAGCCCCATACCGTCAATGCAAACCCAGCGGTGATCGCCGACAGTGCCAGCGGTGTAGTTCGGAGAGACACGCGCCGACGCATGAGCCAATAGGCGGGCCAGGCAATGGCAAGCGCCAGCAGCGGCGTGCGTGACTGCGTCATGCCTATGCCGAAAGCGAGCACGAGCGCCGAGGCCATGGCAACGGGGCCACGAAGTGCCCGGCTTTCGTAGAGGAAGGCCGCGCCGGCGAGCCCGAGCATCAAAAGGGTCGCCAGCTGATTCGGTTGGGAGAGGTTCGCGTAGGGTCGGTCTCCGGGTTTCAACTCGATGATGAAGAGCCCAAGAAGCTGCAGGTCGAGCCACTGATGAATCGCGATTCCCACTGAAATCAATGCGACGACCACGAGGGCCGTCCACATGGGCTCGAGCCGAGCCAGTGAATCCGAGCCGTCAGTACGGGCTCGGACAAAACGCGCGCCGGCGAGGACCGCGAATGAAAAACCCATCAGGTAGAGCCATGCCATCCAGGCGTCGCCGGCGAAAGTGATCTGCCCCGAGGCGACCTGCATCAAGGGCACGAGAGACAGCATGGCGACGCCGATGGCCACTGCGGGGAGCGGCCCGCGTTGCCACAGCGCCCAAAGCATTAAAGGGATCAGCGCCACCCCTGCTAGCAGGTCGGAGTGAAACGACCCCCACGGGGGATAGTGATTGGGAAGCAGGTACGCCAGCGGCAGCAGAAGACTTCCAAAGGCGAACAGCCGTTCTCGCACGTTCACTCCAGTCACAGGTCGACGACGGTCTATCCAAAAGAAGAAAGCGGCGCGTCTCACAACGCGCCGCTTTCGCTTGCCCCAATTCGGCTCAATAACGAACCCATTGAGCCAAGACTTTGGGGAGGGCTATCACCCGCGGCACGAACCCGGCAGGTACCTCACAGGCGTACCACTGGCAGAGGCAGGACCGCAGACCCACTTGAACACGGTCTTGCCCACGTCGCCATTCAGCAGTGCCACCGTGTCCGACGTATAAGGCGTCAGATTGATGACGGTGCTCGCCGCACCGCCAAGGTCCGCGGCTGCGGACAAAGTGATGACAATTTGGCCGGCATCGGTCGTATTGATGGTACTCACATACTTGGTTCCAGAACCAGCAGTAGTCTGTTCGCAGCCCCACTTATCGGCGGCAGGGAGTGCGGTACTCGCGGTGCTCTGAACCGTTTCCGTGATGCTCGTACGGCAAGCCGACGCCGCCAGAATGCCTTCAGAGACCTTTGCACGGATCGTGTAGTCCTGATACGCCGGCAGCGCCACAGCAGCCAAGATACCGATGATCGCCACGACGATCATCAATTCAATCAGGGTGAAACCCTTTTGCACGTTGCGTCCGATGGAACGACGGTTCATTTGCTTACTCCAGGTTGTTGAGAAGGGCCCGAGGCGGGCCCTCGGTGCGCTCATGTAACCGCAGCATCTGTGCCACCCCGGCTTCACCTTCCGCAACCCCGATTTCCTGCGTATTTGTTCACGTTCTAGTTACAACACGTGACGAAATCTGTTGCGCGAGACCGACGGAGGCTGACATTTTTGTCACCCCCCTGCCAACCCGCGTCATACCCGCGGCTCCCGGGCCGACGAACTCCCTGCCCGGTCCACGCGCATCCACGCCCGCGCCCCATCCCACACGGCGGTCATGCGCTCCAGCATCGCCAACGGCACCGCCGGATGCGGGGCGGCCAGGGCGGCGCTCATCGCCTCGCAGCTGTGCTCGATCACCGCGCCCGGATGATGGACGCCGCAGACATCGCGGCCGAAGGCCTCGAGCTCGGCCCGGTTCGGGTAGCTGCGGGCCGGGGATTTGTCGCCGCTGCGGCCGCCTCGCCGCCACTTGAGCGCCAGGGTGTGGTCGACGGTCTCGATGCCGCCCGGCCGCTCGTAGGCATAGAGCACGGTGCTCACCTGGTCGTACACCGGGCTGGGCCAGACCCGGTCGTCGTCGTACAGCACGGCGAAATTCTTGAGGTGGGCGTCGCCGTTTCGCAGCAGCACCGTCAGCACCAGCAGCTTGAAGAACTGGTGCAAGGCCGGCGCGGGTTCGCTGCACACCAGGCGCAGGGCTGCGGCCACGTCCTCGTAGCTGCCGATGTACTTGCGGCTGGACAGGCGCTCCCGCACGCGCAGTTGCATGACCGCCGCGATGTCCTCGAAGCCGAGGCGGCTGCCGTCGGGCAGGATGTCGAAGCGGTCGAGCACCAGCAGCTTGCCGTCGGCCGAGAGGTCGGCGCGCGGCACGGGCAGCCCGGCGTGGCGCGCGGCTTCCAGGCACAGCCACTCGTTGGCGCTGAGGCCGGGGTAGCGCGGCCCCTCGGCCTTGACGATGACGTTGGGGCCGGGCACCACGGCCTTGTCGGCCACCGGCACCATGATCTTGGGCTGGACGCCGGCCAGGCCGGTGCCCGGGCCCATGAAGGCGTCGACCAGCTCCTCGAACAAGGCTTCGCTGCGCCCGCCGGCGAGCAGGTCGTCTCGCGAGACCAGGCCGGCGGCCCCCGCGCCCAGCGGCGCTTCGCCGGGCATCTGGTACGCCACGCGGCCGATGGCTCCGGCGCCCATCAGGGCCAGCAGGTGCATCTTGGTGACCTGGAACTTGCCGAAACGCGCCAGGATGCGCTCGAACAGATAGCCCTCGGGAAGGTTCATGTCGAGGGCGGCAAAAAGGTCGCCGTCCTGGAACACGCGGTCGGCGATCGGAAGGCCCAGGCCGACCTGGTGGCGCGCCTGCGCTTCATAGACCAGCGAATAGATCGATTGCTTGGTGAGCAGGGCCTGCGGCTGGCCATGAACGGCGAGCTGCAGATCCCGCAGTTTTTCGGGCAACTCCGTCATGTTTCGTCGGGCTCTTGCAGGTGAGCGAAGGCCCGCGCCAGGTCGGCCGCGCGCAGCGGGCCGGGCTCGCGCGGATCCAGGCTCAGCGCCAGGCCGAGCGGCGCGAGCATGGCGAGCAACGAGGCCAGGGAGACATCTTTTCCGGCCTCGAGCCGGTAAACCGGCATGCGCGAAAGGCCGGCACGCTCGCCCAAGGCGGCCTGGGAAAGCTTCTTGCGGCGGCGCGCGCTGCGAATGGTCGCGCCGACCTCGGACAGCGAAGAGATTGACGCGGCGGCTTTGCTATCCATGCGTTGCATTATTCCTGATGGGAGAGAAAATGCAACGCATAGGTAGCAAACTAGATCTGCAGCACCTCGTCCGCCTGCAGCCAGCGAATGTCCCACCCGGCCGGGGCCCCGCTGCCCATGGGCGACCCGTCCGCGATGCCGTCGATCTGGCTCATGATCTCGCCCGTCTCGGCCGGCTTGGTATGGGTGATGTAGATCGGGTAGTTGCGCCCCGGCGCGATCTGCGCCAGTTCGTCCGCCAGCGTGGCCGGCGACAGGTGCAGGCTGCGCTGCGCCAGCGCCTGCTCCCGGTTGCTGAAGGCCGTCTCGATCACCAGCATCGCCACATCCAGCTGGTTCACGCGCGCCCAGAAGGGCGCGTTGCGTTCGGTATCGCCGCTGAACACCCAGTTCGCCCCCCCCTGCGCGCTGCGCACGGCGAAGCCGCAGGCCGGCACCGTGTGCACGGCCGGCAAGACCTCGACGTGCTTCAGCGCCCGGGTTCCCAGCTGCAGTTGCTGGCCGACGACCAGGTCGTGGAAACTCACGAACGGCGCCTCCCGGCTCGGGATGCTCGCGAAATCGGGCCAGATGACGTTGTTGAACACGTGGGCGCGCAGCGCCTCGATGGTCGCGCGCAGCGCATGCACGCGCAGCGGCCGGGTGCGGCGGCTGGCGATGGCATCGATCATCAGCGGCAGGGCGGCGACGTGGTCGAGGTGCGAATGCGTCAGCACCACATCGTCGATCGCGGCCATCTCGTCCAGGGTGAGGTCGCCGACACCCGTGCCGGCATCGACCAGCAGGTCGCAATCGACCAGGAAGGAGGTCGTGCGGCAGCCCTTGGAGATGGCGCCGGAGCACCCCAACACACGCACCTGCATTTCGCGAGACCTTTTGACTTTCCAGCCCGCAGGCCGCTACTTCGAATCGAACCGGGTTGCGCCGTCCCACTCAGGGTCCTCGGACTGCAATGACATCGAGGCTAAACGCTGCGCGTACAGCTGGTAAAGGACTTTTTTGGCATCCGCGGCGACAAGAGGCGCCAGCATCGTCTGTCCTTGTAACCAATCCTGTCTGCGGTACGCCGAAAGCACTCCATCCCAGCGCTGAAGTTCCGCCCGGATCGCCGCGCTGGCACTTTGGATTCTCGCAACGGGCGTAAAGATCCGCACCGTCCGGGCCTTTCCCTGGACCCGCACCGCGTCGAGCTCCTGCCAGACGAAGCCGGGCGCCGCGCGCTGGGTCGCGGCACTGGCGACGATCTCAACCCCATAGTGCACGCCCAGGCCCTCGAGCCGCGACGCCAGGTTGACCGCATCGCCGACCACGGTGTAGCTGCGGCGCACGGCCGAGCCCATGTCGCCGACGCTCATCACGCCGGTGTTGATGCCGATGCCGACCTGGATCCGCGGCAGGCCGCCCGCTTGCCGCCTGTCGTTCAGTTCCTGCACCGCGGCGACCATCTCGACGGCCGCCCGGACGGCCAGTTCGGCGTGGTCGGCGGCCTCGACCGGGGCGCCCCAGAAGGCCATCACGCAGTCGCCCATGTATTTGTCGACCGTGCCGCGGTGGGCGCTGATGATCTCGCTCAGCCGGCTGAAGAAGATGTTCAGGAAGGCCTGCAAGTCGGCCGGCGCCATCTGCTCGGCCAGCCGCGTGAAGCCGCGCATGTCGCAGAACATCACGGTGAGTTCCTTGCTTTCGGCACGCATGCTGTAGCGCCCCGGGTCGGCCCGCATCTCGTCCACCAGTTGCGGCGGCACGTAGGTGCCGAAGAGCTTGGCCAGCCCGCGGCTCGAACGGGCCTCGATGAAGTAGCCCCAGCTCATGTTGAGCACGAAGGACAGCGCGACCATCACCAGGGAAGCGGCCAGCGGCAGCACCAGGCCGGCGCCGAGGTAGAGCCAGCTGTTGAGCCCGACCAGCACCGCGCAGATCAGCAGCGCCACCCCGACCGCGCGCGGCGCAGCGCTCAGCGAGAGGCCGAAGGCCAGCGCCAGGCCGGCCGCCAGCAGCATGACCAGTTCGTAGCCCAGCGAATAGTCGGGAACGGCCAGGATCCTCGAATCCAGGAGCCCGGAGACGATGTTGGCATGCACTTCGACACCTGGGAAGCCGGCCCCGACCGGGGTCGATCGCAGGTCCTGCAGGCCCGGTGCGGTCGAGCCGACGAGCACGATCTTGTCCTTCAGCTCGCCGGGCGCCAATGCGCCCCGGATCACTTCCGATGCGGAAACGTGGCGGAAGGAGCCGCCCCGCGGACCGCCGGGGCCGCGGAACGGCACCAGCACGCTGGCCGTGCCATCGACCGGAACCCGCAGGCGCATTTCCCCGGCCGACAAGGCCAGCGCCTCCAGGGGCGGCGGATCGGCTCCCGGCGCGGCCGGGGCGAGCACCGGCGCCAGCGCCGTGTCGCCGAGCGCCAGGCGGTGGACCACCAGCGCCAGCGATTCGTAGTAGCCGGGCCGCGCGTTGTTCCCCTCGTAGCGCGCGATCAACGGCACGGAGCGCACCACGCCATCCACGCTCCCGTCGAGCACCACGTTCAGGAAGCCGCCGGCGGGTGCCGCCTCGGCCAGCAGCGGAAGGCTGCCGACGAAACCGTTCCAGCGGGTCGTGTACGACCGGCCCTCGGGGAAGGCGCCGGCCGGCAGCACCGGGGCCGGCAACCGGCCCTTGGCGCGGGGCTCCGCGGTCTGGGTGAAATAGAAGCCGAGCGCCACCCGCCGGCCGGCGAGCGTCTTCGCGAAGGCCGCGTCGCGGTCGAGCAGGGGCGCGAGCCGCTCGATCTCCTCGGCGAAACCGGCCCGGTCCCGCAAGGGCCCGGTCGCGAGCTGGCGCAGCGTGTCGAGCCCCGAACCGGCATCGGGCTCGACGAACAGCACGTCGAACCCGAGCACCCGGGCCTGCTGGCGCTCCATGATCTCGGTGGTGAGTCGGGCTAGCTGGTCGCGGCCCCAGGGCCATTGCCCGAGTCGCTGCAGGCTCGGGTCGTCGATGTCGACGATGACGATGCGCGGGTCGAGCGTGCCCGGCAGCGTCGCGCGCAGCCGCACGTCGTAGATGAAGCGGTCGAGCCGGTCGAGAAAGGGCAGCTGCCAGCCGCCCAGCACATGCACCAGGGCCAGCAGCACGGGCAGCAGCGTGATCGCGATGCGGGCGCCATGGCGTCGCAACACATTCATCGCCCCGGCCTCCGGGCCAGCAGCAGGCTCAGGGCGCGGTCAGCTGATGACGAACTGCATCCGCGTGCCGCCGAGTTCGAGCACGTCGCCGTCCTGCAGCGCCACGGCCTCGCTGCCGAGCGGCTCGCCGTTGAGCTGCGTCTCGCCGTCGATCGGCGCCACCACGTAGCCGTGCAGCCGGCGCGTGATCGCGGCGACCGCCAGGCCGGGCTTGCCGACGGTGGTGACGACCTTCTGCAGCGACAGCTCTCGCCCGGTCGCGGAACCGCTGAGCACCCGCATGACCGCCGCACCGGCCGTGCCGCCGCCGAGCGGCGACTGGACCGTGGGTTCGGACGACAGGGAAACCGGCCCCGAAGGCGCCGCCGCGGTCCGGACCGGCAGCAGGCTCTCGGTCGCCGCGGTGTTGCCGGCCAGGAAGCGGATCTTGTACTTGCCGACCTCGATGACGTCGTTCTGCTCGAGCGCCTGCTTCTTGATGGCGCGGCCATTGACGTAGGTGCCGTTGGTGCTGTTGAGATCTTCCAGGTAGACATCGCCGCCGATCATGTGCAGCACGGCGTGCTCGCCGCTGATCGCGAGATTGTCGACCACGATGTCGTTGTAGGGCCGGCGACCCAGCGTGGTCCGGTCCTTGGCGAGCGTGACGTCCTTGATCACGACGCCGTCGATCGAGACGATCAATTTCGGCATGGCCGACTCCTGGATCTCGTTTTCTTGTTCACAGCGGGGCCCTTGCAGCACAGGCTTCAATGCCTTTTCAGCCAGTCGCCTCGGGGGCCTTGGTCCCACCCGCCCGGGCCAGGACAACCGAAATGTTATCCCGGCCGCCATTGTCGTTCGCAGTTGCAACCAAAAGTGTTGCTTTCTCTGCTAAGTCGCCGTTTTGTAACAAAATCGTGAAAATCTGCGCGTTCGACACCATCTCGGACAGCCCGTCCGAACACAGCAGGAACAGGTCGCCGGGCATCACGCCGTGCTCGTGCATTTCGAGGTCGACATGGCGCTCGATGCCGAGCGCGCGGGTCACCAGGTTGCGATGCGGCGACTGGGCGGCCTGCTCGGGCGTGATGGCGCCGGCGTCGAGCTGCTCCTGCAGCAGCGAATGGTCGCGCGTGAGCAATTCGAGCTTGTCGCCGCGCAGGCGGTAGCAGCGCGAGTCGCCGATGTGGCCGACGATGGCGCGCTGCGGCCCGAAGGCGGCCAGCACCAGGGTGGTCCCCATGCCCTGAAGCTGCACGTTGGCGATACCGGCTTCGAGGATGGCCGCGTTGGCCTCGTCGATGCCGGCCTGCAGCGCGCGCTTGACCGCTCTCGGGTGCGCCTGCGGCCCCGCATGGGCGAGCCAGCGGCCGAAACTGGCCTGCAGCAGCGCGATCGCCATGCCGCTGGCCACCTCGCCGCCGTTGTAGCCGCCCATGCCGTCGGCCAGCAGCACCAGCCCGAGCGATGGCTCGAAGGCGATCGTGTCCTCGTTGTTGGCGCGGACCCGACCCGGATCGGTGAGCGCGGCGAAATCCCAGGTCGGCACGCCGGGATCGCTGGAAACTGAAGTGCCGGGATTCGCCATGGATCAGGAAGTGGGTGGGGGGCTGCCGCTCAATCGGGAGCGTGGGAGCGCTTCTGGAGCCATCTTCCCACGGCCACCACGAACGCCGCCCCGGCCGCTGCAGCCGCATAGTGCAGCCAGGGGTTGGCCGTGAGCATATCGCGCAGGATGGTATCGCTGACGATGGTCTCGCCGGCCACCCAGCCGATCAGCGCCGCGCCGAGCATCACGATGATCGGGAAGCGCTCCATCAGCTTGATCATCAGGGTGCTGCCGAAGATCACCAGCGGGATGCTGATCGCCAGGCCGAGGATCAGCAGCACCATGCTGCCCTGCGCCGCCGCGGCCACCGCGATCACGTTGTCCAGGCTCATGACCAGGTCGGCCAGCAGGATGGTGCGGACCGCGGCCAGCATGCTGCCGTACTCCTTGTCCTCGCCCTCGCCGTCCTCCTCGCCGCTGAGCAGCTGGGTGCCGATCCAGAGCAGCAGCAGGCCGCCGATGATCTGCAGGTAGGGCAGCGCCAGCAGCTTGGCCGCGACGACCGTCAGGATGATCCGCAGCACCACCGCCGCACCGGAGCCGAACAGCACGGCCGTGCGCTGCTGCTGGGGCGGCAGCGAGCGGGCGGCCATCGCGATCACGACCGCGTTGTCGCCCGAAAGAATGATGTTGATCCAGACGATCTTGAGCAGACCGATCCAGAAGTCCGTGGTTTGGAGGAAGTCCATGTCTCTTTAGTCCACTGTTATTGATTGAAAAGGCGCCCGCAACCTGGTTGCGGGCGCCTTTCTCTTGTGTGGTCGAGCGAGAAGACGAAGCTGCTTACAGCAGTGCCTTGAGGCGCTTCGCGAGCTCCGAGAAGTTGCGCGTGACGGTGAAGCCGCTCTCTTCCATGATGGCCAGCTTGGCATCGGCCGTGTCGGCACCGCCCGAGATCAGCGCGCCGGCGTGGCCCATGCGCTTGCCGGGAGGCGCCGTGACGCCGGCGATGAAACCGACGATCGGCTTCTTCATGCTCTGCTTGCACCAGCGGGCCGCATCGGCCTCGTCGGGACCGCCGATCTCGCCGATCATGATGACCGCGTCGGTGTCGGGATCCTCGTTGAAGGCCTTCATCACGTCGATGTGCTTCAGGCCGTTGATCGGGTCGCCGCCGATGCCGACCGCGCTCGATTGGCCGAGGCCGATCTCGGTGAGCTGGGCCACGGCTTCATAGGTCAGCGTGCCGGAGCGGCTGACCACGCCGATGCGGCCCTTGCGGTGGATGTGGCCGGGCATGATGCCGATCTTGATCTCGTCGGGCGTGATCAGGCCGGGGCAGTTCGGGCCCAGCAGCAGCGTCTTCTTGCCGCCTGCGGCTTCCTTGGCGCGCATCTTGTTGCGCACTTCGAGCATGTCGCGAACCGGGATGCCCTCGGTGATGCAGATCGCCATGTCGAGGTCGGCCTCGACCGCTTCCCAGATGGCGGCGGCGGCGCCGGCCGGCGGCACGTAGATCACCGACACCGTGGCGCCGGTTTCCGAGGCCGCTTCCTTGACCGAAGCGTAGATCGGGATGTTGAAGATCGACTCGCCGGCCTTCTTCGGATTCACGCCGGCCACGAAGCAGTTCTTGCCGTTCGCGTATTCCTGGCACTTTTCCGTGTGGAACTGGCCGGTTTTGCCGGTGATGCCTTGCGTGATGACTTTGGTGTCTTTGTTGATGTAGATCGACATGACTTGTTCCTTACTTGGCGACGGCCGCAACCACTTGTTGAGCCGCTTCGGCCATCGTGTCGGCGCTGATGATGGGCAGGCCCGAATCGGCCAGGAGCTTCTTGCCCTCGACCTCGTTGGTGCCCTTCATGCGCACGACCAGCGGTACTTGCAGGTTCACCGCCTTGCAGGCCGCGATCACGCCGGTGGCGATGGTGTCGCACTTCATGATGCCGCCGAAGATGTTGACCAGGATGGCCTCGACATTCTTGTTCTTCAGCATGATCTTGAAGGCTTCGGTCACCTTCTCGGGGGTGGCGCCGCCGCCGACGTCGAGGAAGTTGGCCGGCTCGCCGCCGAACAGCTTGATGGTGTCCATGGTGGCCATCGCCAGGCCGGCGCCGTTCACCAGGCAGCCGATGTTGCCGTCGAGGCTGATGTAGGCGAGGTCGAACTTGCTGGCTTCGACTTCGGCCGCGTCTTCTTCGTCGAGGTCGCGCAGCGCCACGATCTCGGGGTGGCGGAACAGCGCATTGCTGTCGAAGTTGAACTTGGCGTCGAGGGCGACGATGTTGCCCTTGCCGTCGCGGTTGAGCGGATTGATCTCGACCAGCGAGGCATCCGTTTCCATGTAGCAGGTGTAGAGCTTCTTGAAGACGTCCACGGCCTGGGCCGTGGAGTCGGCCGGGATGCCGATGGCATCCGAGATCTTCCTGGCCTGTGCATCGCCGAGGCCGGTCAGCGGGTCGACGAATTCGGTGACGATCTTCTCGGGCGTGGAGTGGGCCACTTCCTCGATGTCCATGCCGCCTTCGCTGGAGGCGATGAAGGCCACCTTCTGGGTCGCGCGGTCGGTCACGACCGAGACGTAGTATTCCTTCTGGATGTCGGCGCCGTCCTCGATGTAGAGGCGGCGGACCTTCTGGCCCTCGGGGCCGGTCTGGTGCGTCTTGAGCTGCATGCCGAGGATCTCGCCGGCCAGCTTCTTGACGTCTTCGATCGACTTGGCGACCTTGACGCCGCCGCCCTTGCCGCGGCCGCCCGCGTGGATCTGGGCCTTGACCACCCAGACCGGGCCGCCAAGCTTCTGGGCGGCCTCGACCGCCTCCTGAACTGTGTACGCCGGGATGCCGCGGGGTACGGGCACGCCGAACTTGGCAAGAATTTCCTTGCCTTGGTACTCGTGAATCTTCATGAGGGTGTCTCTCGGAACGGGGTTTGGAGAACAGGAGAATGTGGCTGTTGCCCACGGGCCACGGCGCCTGGGGGGGCGGGGGCGGCGGACAGCAGAGGACTGTATCATGGTGCGCCGCACCAACAATTGACCCACTTTTGTGGTCAATACGTATTTACTCCCAAGGCACACGAGGCTTGCACATGCCCAAGGTCTTCATCGATGGCGAGGCCGGAACCACCGGTCTCCAGATCCGCGAGCGGCTTCAGACGATGCCGCAGATCGAACTCGTGAGCATCGCGCCCGAACTCCGAAAGGACATCGCCGCCAAGCGCGCGCTGATGGCCGGCGTCGATCTGGTCGTGTTGTGCCTGCATGACGACGCGGCACGCGAATCCGTGGCGCTGATCGACCAGCTCGAAGGCCGCCGCCCGAAGATCATCGACGCCTCGACCGCGCACCGCACCGCGGCCGGCTGGGTGTTCGGCTTCCCCGAACTGGCCGCGGGACACGCGGACGCGGTCGCCGGGGCCGAGCGCGTCGCCAACCCCGGCTGCTATGCGACCGGCGCCATCGCGATCGTCCGCCCGCTGGTCGATGCCGGCCTGCTGCCGCCGGACTTCCCGATCRCCCTGCCCTCGGTCAGCGGCTATTCGGGCGGCGGCCGGACCATGATCGAGGCCTACGAGAAGGGCGAGGCGCCGCTGTTCGAGACCTACGCGCTGGGGCTCAAGCACAAGCACATCCCCGAGATCATGAAGTACACCGGCCTCACCCGCCGCCCGGTCTTCATTCCTTCGGTGGGCAACTTCAAGCAGGGCATGCTGGTTCAGCTGCCGCTGCACCTGGACGACCTGCCCGACCGCCCGACGGCCGCGCACCTGCACGACGCGCTGGCCGCGCACTACGCCAAGAGCAACACGCCCGAGCAGTTCGTGAAGGTGCTGCCGCCGACGCCGGACGGCAAGATCGACGCGCTGGCGCTCAACGACACCAACCTGCTGGAGATCCGCGTGTTCCCGAACGAGGACCATCGGCATGCGGTGGTGATTGCGCGGCTGGACAACCTGGGCAAGGGCGCGAGCGGGGCGGCGGTGCAGAATTTGAAGTTGATGTTGGGAATCTGAATCGCTTTGCCTGCTGGCTGCTGGTGGCCAGGGCAACCGACGCGCAAGCGAAGCGAGGCCTGTGTCCTTTCTCCCCGCGCGTTTCCTTCATTTCGAACATGCGTGAGGGGGTAAAGGCGCCATCATCAACTCGGTACGCTGGAAGCTCTCGCCGAGTGTTGGCTTGTCTGCATAAACGTGGCTGCCGACGATGATCTCCGCCTTGGAGTAATTCGTTCGCCGAAAGTAGTCGGCCACGACCTCGGCGCGCTGCGCGGCGAGCTTCTTCGGATTTGTCTCTTCTGCCTGGGCGATACCCGCAATTTGCAGGAAATCGTGATTCGGAAATCTGAGCCGGTTCTGGATATCCCAATCGGCGAGACGCAAGACTTCCAATGACTTGAGCTCCCAGGAATCCCGATCGAAGTGAATGTCGATATTCTGCCCAGGAGAACAGGCTTGGACATGACTGATTCMGAGGACGGCCAGAAGAAGTACCAGAGCTTTCATCTATTCGGCGTCCATGACATATCC
>NZ_JBFUCJ010000026.1:0-62729 GCF_056405295.1 Variovorax sp. P1_H2
CGCGCACATCGTGCCACCGACCGGCGCACGCGGCCTCAACAGCGCCGCATCCGACATCTACTACCTCTATCACGCAATGGTCGATCACTACAAGAAGCGCGATGACCGCGGCCTCGACACCTATTCGCAGAAGGCGCTGGCTCGGGTCTGGAAGGGTCAGCGTTTCTCGTGGTGGATGACCACCCTGCTTCATCGCTTTCCTGACAGCAGTGCCTTTGACCGGCGCCTGCAGGACACAGACCTCGCCTACCTGTTCTCGTCCCAGAAGGCACTGGGCTCCCTGGCTGAGAACTATGTGGGACTGCCGTTTTAGACACGATGTTCGCCTCGCCGGGGTAGCCTGCCGGTGTCCGTGAGAGCAGGTTGCATGCCGAGGATTCGCATCCCCCTGGCGCGTTGCGGGTACGGGGCACAGCAGCGTCGATCTGACCTGTGCATCCGCACTACTCTTGCGTAAGAAAAGCTCAGCGGCCCGAGAACACCGGTGCGCGCTGAGCCGAGCGCTGCGCCCCTACGAAGRAGGTGTAGGAACTCAGCGAAGATTTCAGTAGCTGCCTAGGGGCGGCCGTTCTACCTGCACGCTACTTTTCAGTGGTTTCGCGCAGGCAAGATTTCAGTTTCCTACGGGGCTCCCAACCTAGGCTCCGTCAAACCGCCAGGGAGGGGTTGGGTCAACGGGGGCGTGCCGTTTGAGGCCGGCTCGACTTCCGGTTCTCACTGATCGCAGACCTTCAACGTTGACGGCGGCCGAGAACATATTCCGTTAGACGTCCTCCTGATGAATCGAGGATGCAGAACATGCCCTTTATCGGGCACGCAGGCTCTGCGTTGTAAGTTGTTGATTTGCTTGGCGTTTTGAGGGTGACCCGTATCAATCTGTTGTGGTGTGCGGGAAGAATGAAGTTCATCGACAACAATAAGGATCGTAGAACAAGAATTGACCTGTCAATCGCCTCCGCACCCGCTGCGCTGGAGCACGACCAGCAGCTGCGGCCCCAGCGCCTTCAGCAGCTGGGTCGGCAGCGCGCTCGTGAACCGATAGCGGGCGGCATAGGGTTCGTGCACGTAGGCCATGATGGTGCCGAAGTAGCGGTCGCCGATCATGAAGACGAAGGCGGCCGATCGGTCGATCTTGCGCTCCGAGATCACCCGCCCGCCGCGGCCGATGCGTTCGTAGCGGTGGTCGCCGGTGCCGGTCTTGCCGCCGATCTCGATCACGCGGCCGTTCGCGTCCTTGAGCGCACCCTGGAGCCGCGCGGCGGTGCCGCCGTGCACCACGTCGACGAGCGCGCTGCGTACCTTCGCAGCCACCTCGACGGGCAACACCCGTTCGATGTTCGYGTTGCTCGGCTCGAGCCGGGTCTCGTAGGGCGTGTCGCGCGCGAAGTGCAATGCGCTGACCCGTTGCGTCGGCTGCCGCACGCCGTCGTTGACGATGATGCCCATCAACTCCGCCAACGCGGCCGGCCGGTCGCCCGACGCGCCGATCGCGCTCGCGTAGGAAGGCGTGAGCGATGCGAACGGGTACCCCAGCCGCTGCCATGAACGATGGATCTGCGCGAAGGCGTCGAGCTCGATCAGTTCGCGCACGCGCCGGTCCTGCGCGCCCTTGTGGCGCGTCTTGAAGAGCCAGGCGTAGACCTCCTGGCGTTCGCGCGCGCTGGCGTCCAGCACCTCGGTCAGCGACGCGCCGGGGTGACGCCGCAGGTAGCCGACCAGCCAGAGCTCGAGCGGATGCACGCGCGCGACGTAGCCGCGATCCGCGAGCGACAAGCCGGCATAGGTGTTGCGAAGCGCCTGCAGTGCGCGCGGCGAGGCGGCGCCGCGGCCGGTCTGCCGCATCAGCAGCGCGTCGAGCTGCGCCTCGCTGGCCTCGGGCTCGATCGTGAACAGCACGCTCGCCAGGCGCGGCGCCGACGGCCTCACGCCACGCAGCAGCAGCGCCTCGGCGCCCGCGGCGGGCTGGCTCTGGTACTTGCGATAGAAGCGCACGAGGTAAGCCGAGCCTTCGCGGTCGGCAAAGCGCGCGAGCATTTCGCGCCGGCCCGGGTCGGCAGGGTCCTTCAGCATGCGCTCGGCATCCGATTCGCCGCCGAACATCCGGTGGCGCACCAGGTCGCGCATCAGGCGGATGAACACCAGGTTGACCGAATGCTTGAACCCCTCTCGCACCGTCATCGAGCTGCCGTTGCGAGAGCGCTCGAAGTTTCCGAACTGGTGCATGCCGCCGCCGGTGAAGAAGGCCTCCGACGGGCTCGCCGAGTACCGGCGCTCCATGGCTGCCTCGAGCATCGGCGCGAGGCGGCGGTCCTTGGCGCGCAGGAGGTATTGCCGCGCCCAGGCGCCCAGCGGATCGCGCGGGCTCACCGCCAGCGCCGACAGCTCGGCGGTGCTCAGGTCGGCCCAGCGCGCGTGCAGCTCGGCGACGAGCTCCAGGTAGCTCACCAGGGTGCGCAGCTTGGCCGTCGAGCCCAGGTCCAGCCGCGCGCCCTGGTTCACGTCGAAAGGCTGGTCGATGCTGTCGGCCTGGACACGCAGCAGGTTCGCCCGTTCGCCGCGCTCGAACAGCGTGAAGCTGTAGACCAGGGGGGCGGGGTCCGCGCCGGGGTCGAGCATATGGAAGCCGACCAGTCCCGCCGCCTTCGCCGCGGCGGGCGTGCGCAAGCCGGCGAGAATTCGCGCCGCGAGCGCCTGCGCCTCGCCGTCGAGGCTGGTTTCCGCCTCGAGGTCGAGACGCTCGAGGTCGTAGGCGCGCGGTACCTCGAGCAGGGTGGAGATGTGGGTGCGCAGCGCGCTCGCGGCCTTGCGCTCGACGAAGTCGGTCCTCGGCACCGGCGGCAGTTCGGGCTGCAGGCGCAGGGGCAGCGCCAGTGCCGCATCGCGCAGCGAAGGCGATATCACGCCGGCCTCGGCCATCAGCCGCAGGTAGCTGTCGGTCAGCCGCGTCAGGCCCGCGCCGTCGCCGAGCAGAAGCTGCGACGGGCGGCGCTGCGCGATCATCAGCGAAAGCGCCTGCTTGAAGGCTTCGGCCTGGCGCCGGAGCGCTTCTTCCGTGGGCGTGGCGCCTTCGTCGTGGTCGGCGAGCAGGCGGTTGACTTCGCCGAAGTCGCGGCCGTACCAGGCCCACAGGCCGTCGCCCAGGCCGTGCACTTCGCCGATGCCGGGGCGCGCGGCCAGTGGCACCGTATCGAGGTAGTCGACGACGATCTGGCGGCGCCGCGTCAGCGTGTCCTCGCCGTCCTGGTAGGCGCGCAGCGAAGCCGATGCCATCTGACGCAGCTTCTCACCGACCGACGCGGTGCGGCCGTGAGGGGAATGGCGGTATTTCTCGATCTGGGTCGCCAGCGTGCTGCCGCCCGTCGCCGCCTGGCTTGGGTCGACGGCCCGGAGCGCCTGTTCGAGCGCGGCCTTAGCGAAGCGCTCCGGATCGATCGCGGGGTTGCGCTGCGGCGGCTGCGCGTCCAGCAGGTGGCGGTCCTCGACGAACAGCAGGGCGCTCACCAGCAGCGGCGGCACCTCCTCGAAACGCTCGTACACGCGCGCCGGCACGCGCGTGTGCAGCAGCTCGGCATTGCGGCAGTCGCGCACGGTCAGGCCTGCCTGATTCTTCTCCCGGTAGGGGACGAAAAGCTTGCGCTCCTGCAGTTCGATCAGCCGCGGCGACATGCGGGCCTGGCGGGTGATCGCGAAGCCCAGGGGCTCCAGGCGCTCGATGTAGCCGGGCAGCTGTTCGTAGCCCAGCCGCTCGTCGTAGGGCCCGGTGTGGGGGAAGCGGATGGCATCGCTGGCACCGGCGTCGACGCTGAAGCGGGCACCGCTGGCGAGGTCGCGCCACAGGGCCGATTGCAGCCGGGAAGTCTTCAATTCGTCCAGCGTGAATGCGGCAAGCGCACCCACGACGGCGAGCCCCGCGCCGACCCAGAAAACCTTCTTGAACCTTGTCATGCTCTGCCTCGCACACAGTCCGCACCGTGGGTTCGTCAATGACAATGATGCGCTTTCCGCAGCCACTTTGCTTGTTCCGGATGCTGGTGCGCTGCGGCATATCCCCCAAACCAAAGGGTGCGAAGAATGTCTCCTGGGCGATTGGCGGCGCAGATCCGCAACTCCTCGATCGAACGGGCCGCCAATGGTTGGAAGACGCGTTAGTCGGCAATGTTGGCAGCGTTTTCACGTCGCGCGAAACCACCTCAACGCCGCAGGGCCGCAATGGCCTCGGCGAACCGCGCGGGAAGTGTGCTGGGAACTGGGCCGGGCCTTCCAGGGCTCGGACTGGTGCAGCTCCCCTTGCCGAGGGACGAAGCGCAGATGGAGCGGGCGGGGGCTCAAAAGTGAAAGACAGGGTTTTCACCGGGCGAAGTCCAGCCCGAGCGTAAAGCAGCCTACGCCGCGATTGGAGCCTGTTACCTAGCATCGAACCAGAGGCGCACCCGCTGGCGACCGGAGACAGCTGCGTACTGCCCGCTACTACGCCCTCTTCGATGCACCCCTGACGATCACGGAAGACCCCAATGACTTTCAAGTTCGAAAACCAGCGCGCGCTTTTTCCAATCCTGGCGCACAAGGCACAACTCTCCAGTTGCTCGCAAAGCGCGCTGTCGACCCCGGTGCTGCAGGCACTGAATACCTATACCCAGTCCTGGCTGCAAAACGGCATGGACTGGGAGGGCTGGGCCACCGAGGTGAACCATGCCAAGGACGAGTTCGCCAGGTTGATCAAGGCCGATGCCGCCGACATCGCGGTCCTGTCCTGCGTCTCGGACCTGGCATCTTCGGTGGGCAGCGCGCTGGACTTCCCCGCCGAGCGCAACGAGATCGTGGTCGGGGAAATCGATTCCCCCTCCCTCGGCCATGTCTGGCTGGCGCACGAGCGCCGGGGGGCCAAAGTCGTCTTCGCCGCGGCCGACGAGCGCCACACCATCGCGCTGGAGACCTACCAAGAGATCATCACCGACAAGACCCGCCTGGTCTCGGTGTCCCATGTGTCGTACTACAACGGCTTCAAGCAGGACATCGCCGCCATCACCGCCCTGGCGCATGCCAAGGGTGCGCTGGTCTTCGTCGATGCCTACCAATCCGTCGGAGCCACCGACATCGATGTGCGCCGCGACGGCATCGACATGCTGGCTTGCGGCGCGCAGAAGTTCTTGCTCGGCTGCCCGGGTATCGCCTTCCTCTACCTGCGGCCCGGGCTGGCTGACACGCTGCGCCCCACCCACTCCGGCTGGTTCGGCCAGGTCAACGGCTTCATCGTCTCGGCGCGCAACGACGTGATCCGCGTCGCCCCGCATGTCTACAACACCGCGCAGGAGGTGGCTGCCGCGATGAAGGCCCTGGCCCGGCACGCCTGACCGGCGCCGGGCGTTCTCAGCTGCGATTAAGAAAAGGGAGACATTCGCATGGATCAGCAAATCATCGACCGCGAAAAGGGACTGGCGCGCAAGTTGTCGCAGCGCCAATTGACCATGATTGGCCTGGGCGGCGCCATCGGCACCGGCCTGTTCATGGGCAGCGGCATCGCCATCGGCTATGCCGGCCCGGGGGTGCTGATCAGCTACGTCGTCGCGGCGCTGATCGCCGTGATCATGATGTACAGCCTGTCCGAAATGGCGGTGGCTCACCCTACCACCGGCTCCTTCGGCACCTACGCCGAGTTGTACCTCAACCCCTGGTTCGGCTTCATCGTGCGCTACACATACTGGGCCGCGCAATCGATCGCCATCGGCGGCGAGGCAGTGGCCATCGGGCTGTACATGTCGTTCTGGTTCCCGGACGTTCCGGTGTGGATGTGGACCGCGGGCTTCGGCGCGGCGATCATCTATGTCAACACCCGCTCCGTCTCCAGCTTCGGCAGCCTGGAGTACTGGCTGTCGACCGTCAAGGTGATGGCCATTTGCGCCTTCATCATTTTTGGCCTGGCGCTTGTCTTCGGCATCGGGCACCCCGCCGTGGGCTTCGGCAACTACACCGCCAACCAGGGCTTTCTGCCCCATGGTTTCAAGGGCGTCTGGATGGGCGTGCTGATGGCCATCTTCTCTTTCTATGGCATCGAGATCATCGCCGTGACCGCCGGCGAGGCCGAGGACCCCAAGACCGCGGTGCCGCGCGCCATGCGCACCATGATCGTTCGGCTGGTGCTGTTCTATGTGCTGTCGCTCGGCATCATGCTGGCCATCGTGCCATGGGCCGAGGCCGGGGCCAGAGGCCTGGTGCACAGCCCCTTCGTCAAGGTGTTCACCTACTACGACTTCGCCTACGCCGCGGCGGCGATGAACTTCGTGCTGATCACCGCTGCGCTGTCGAGCATGAACGCCAACCTCTACCTGTGCTCGCGCATGGTGTTCTCGCTGGCGCGCGGCGGCTTCGCGCCCCGGGCCTTCGGCCAGCTGAGCCGCCAAGGCGCACCGGTGCGCGCCACCTTCGTCTCCAGCGTCGGCGTGATGATCGCGATCCTCGTCAGCCTGCTGAGCGACATCGCCTACAGCTACCTCTTCGGCATCGCATTGGGCGGCGGCATCCTGGTCTGGCTGATCATCCTGCTGAGCCACCTCTCGTTTCGCAGGAGCTGGGCGCGGCACCACATGGGGCCACTGCCGTTCCGCGCCCCCTGGTTTCCCTGGCCGCAGTACCTGGGCATCTTTCTGCTGGTGGCCATCCTCGTCACCATGGGCCTGGACAGCGACTTCTGGAACGTGGGAATTATCTCGGCGACCGGATGGGTGCTGTTTCTGAGCGCGGTGTTCTTCTTTCGCAAACTTCACCTGAAACCCGAGGCCGGGGGCCTGGTGCGCACCGTGCGCCAGCGCGCCGACAACGGCAGTGTCTGATTGGACTGAACAACTCCTCCTATTTCTACATTCGCGCGTCGTTTGCCTGCAACCCTCAAGGAACACCCCATGACAAACACCGGCCCCGTGAACGGCACTTCCGTGCGCTCCTGCTTCTCGGCCAGCTACGCCGAAGCCCGTGCCAAATTCATTGCCGCTGCCGAGCAGGTTGGTGCCAGCCTCGAACACCACGTGCTCGAAGGCCAGCTTGGCGCCGGCGGCGAGACGCTGGTGACCGACGTGGCCCTTTTCGAAGCGGCCGGCGACGTACCGCTGCTCGTGCTGAACTCCGGCGTGCATGGCGTCGAGGGCTTCTGCGGTTCGGGCTGCCAGTTGGCGCTGCTGCACGACACGCCGTTGCTTCGGAAGGCGCGGCAGCGCGGCGTCGCCGTGCTGCTGATCCATGCGATCAACCCGTATGGCTTCTCGCACCTGCGTCGCACCAACGAGCACAACATCGACCTCAACCGCAACTTCATCGATTTCGCGCAGCCCACACGCAACCCGGCCTACGCCGAGGTGCAGGCGCTCGTGCTGCCCGCCGAGTGGCCGCCCACGCCAGCCAATGCCCAGGCCATCCGTGACTACGTGGCAGCTCATGGCGAGGACGCATTCCGTGAAGCCCTCGTCACGGGTCAATCCGAATTTGCCGACGGCATGTTCTACGCCGGCACGGCGCCGAGCTGGAGCAACCGCACGCTGCGCGCGATCCTGCGCCGCCATGGCGAGGGTCGGCGCCGCATCGCCTGGGTCGACGTGCACACCGGCCTGGGCCCTTGCGGCCACGGCGAGAAGATCCACAACGGGTTGCCCGGCTTGACCGACAACCTCCGCCAGACGCGCGCCATCTGGGGCGCCGATGTGGTGGCCGCCTGGGAAGGCGACTCTTCCTCGCGCCAGGTGGTGGGTCATGCAGCCTCCGCCATGTTCGATGAATGCCCGCAGGCCGAATGCTTGGGCATTGCCCTCGAATACGGCACGCACGAGACGGCGGCGCTGGAGGCGTTGCGGGCCGAGCAATGGCTGCACCGCCACCCCGGCGCGGCGAGCGCCGACCAGCGCGCCGCGATCAAGCAGCAACTGCGCGACGCCTTCTACGTGGACCACGACGAATGGCGAGGAATGATCGCCGGCCAATGCCGGGTCGCGCTGCTGCAGGCCTGCATGGCGCTGGGCCGCTGAAGCGCAGGTCGTCGCCCGGCTCGCGCATCGCTGAGCGGGTGCTGCCATCTTGGCGCACCGCTGGTTATTGGTTGCGGCCGTTTCGGCAGCATAAGGGAGGCATTTCCAATGAATAATTCTCTGTCTGCCATGGCAGGCCTGGCTGTGGTTCGGGCTGCCAGGTGGCCGTTCTGCATGACCCGGACTTGAAGAGCCGCCTGGCGCGGGCCGGGGTGGGCTTGCTGCTCATTCACGCCATCAATCCCTATGGGTTCTCCCATCTGCAGCGCACCAACGAGGACAACATCGATGTCAATCGCAATTTCATCGACTTCGACGCGCCGTTGCCGGTCAATCCGCGCTATCTCGAAGTGGAGTCGTTCCTGCTGCCGCCGCAATGGCCGCCGTCCGAGCGAGACATCGAGAGAAAGCAGGCGTTCGTTCGCCAGCATGGCGAGCGCGGCTTGCAGCACGCCATGAGCAGTGGCCAGTGGATCTCCCCGCAAGGGCTCTTCTACGGAGGCACGGCGCCGTCCTGGAGCAATCGCACCGTGCGCGCGATCCTGCGCGAATATGGTGTGGCCGCGCGCGCCATCGCCTGGATCGACATCCATACCGGTCTGGGCCCTTACGGGCATGGAGAGAAGCTCTACGCGGGAAGAAAGGATCCCAAGGACATTGCCCGGGCGCGCGCATGCTGGGGAAGCGATGTCTTCCTGACGTTCTCGGGCAACACCGAGTCGGTGTCCGTCGACGTGGTCGGGTTGGTCTGTTCCAGCCTCCACGGCGAGTGTGCCGAGGCCGAGGCGCTGCTCATGGGACTGGAATTCGGAACCCTGCCCTCGTCCACGGTTCAGTCCGCCTTGATCCACGCGGCCTGGATTCGCGCCCAGGGCGAGAAGGTCGGCGCGGCAACACGAGCCGCCGCCAGCCGCGAGCTGCGAGACGCCTTCTATGGCGACAACGATGTGTGGAAGGGCATGATTCTGGGTCAGGCGCGCGTGGCCTGTCTGCAGGTTGCACAGACGCTGGCTCAATTCGACACGGAGCACGCCACCCGGCCGTAGTCTCATGTGGATGGACTGGCGATGCGACTGAAGGAAGGAAGGACCGCGGGCAAGCTGACTTCCAGCAACTCGAGTCCGGGCGCGGGCATGAAGCTGTAGGGGGCGCCGGCGGGCAGCACGCAGCTGTCTCCGACCGCCAGCGCATGCGTACCAAGTGTGTCGCCGTGCAGACGCGTCTCGCCCGCCAGGACGAAGAGAAACAGGAATTCGCCCGCGTGGGCGCCGGCTGTTCCCACGATGCCTGGGTCCGCCGCCGCGATGCCCGGGCGGGCGGGCCGCAGTACGCGGACGCCGCCCAGGCCCCCAGTGGCCCGGGCGATCCCGGTGTCGCGCGCCTCGAAGCCGGGCAGCCGCGATGGCGCCCAGCCGGCCTGGGCCGCCACATGGCGCACGAACTTCTGCGTCTGATAGTCGCGCTCAGGCAGGCAGGCGCCGGTCGGCAGGGCCATCTCCGGGTCGCCGTGGGTCTCGTGGATGGCGGGGCAGCCGATCTCCACGACTTCCGCGCCGGCGGCGCATTCCAGCACCCGGTGGCGGATCTCGGGCGGCTGCAGCACGCAGTCGCCCGCGTTCAGGAGGAACGGTTCGCCCTGATCTTCGTACACCAGGCGGATCCAGCCGGTCTTGCAGAAGATCGCCTGGAACCGCACGCGGTGGAAGTGCACATAGTCGGGCACCGGGCCGCCTTGCGGGAGCCGGATGTGGGAGGCCACGAAGCGGCCGCCCAGACGCGAGGGGATCAGGTCGCGGTAGAGCATGCCGGCGCGCCCCGCGCCCCAGCTCTCGGGACCCGCCAGGCGGGTCAACACGAATTCCTGTGTGCCGGGCGGCACGTCGATGGGGGCGTCGGCGGGCACCACGTCCACCCGCAGGCCGTCCGGGCCGTGCAGCGTGGCCGGCGTGCCGGGTGGCAACGCGGCCATGTCGCACAGCAGGCGCAGGTGCGTGGGAGCGATGGGGTCCGCGGGAGCCGCCACCTGCAGCCGCAGCGTGCAGCCGTGTGCGTTGAGCACGGCCAGCGTGGGGGCTTCCGAGGGCATGATCAGGCGGACCTTGAAGCCGAGCGTGCGGGTGAGGAATTGGATCGAAGCGTTCAGGTCGACGCAGCGCACGAGGAACTGTGCGGCGCGGATGCCTGAGGCGAGTGGGGCGAGTGTGGCGAGGGTTTCGGAGGTCATGATGTCAGCGTCGGAGCGGGAGAATTGAAAGACCGGCGGCCTTTGATTCGATGCTAGGCAAAGGACGCCAATTTCTGCGTAGCTGCTTTACGCCCGCCGTGGACTTCACTTCGGTATAAACCCTGCGACTCCATTTTTTGACTCTGCCCGATCCACCATGTCGACCTCGCCCGGTTTCGATTCCAGCCCGTCCTTGTTGATCGCCGCGCCGCCGCTGCCGGACGGTGTGGCGCCATTGCCGAAGGCCTTCGTTTCGGCGTGGCTGACCCATCTGCGTTTTGAATGGGGCGAGGTCACGCGCGGCTACCGTCAGCAGCCGGTCGCCAATGACGGGCTGCTGTTCGAGGAAGGTCAGCCGGCGCATTCGGTCTATGTGGTGGAGTCGGGGCGCATTCGACTGATCTCGGATTCGGTGGAGGGCAAGAGGCGCCATCTGATGATCGTGGGCCCTACGGGCCTGGTCGGCGATTGCGGCCTGCTACAGAGCAAGAGCCATGTGGTGTCTGCCGAGGCCTCGACAGACGCGGTGGTGTGCGCCGTGCCGGTGGCGGCCATGCTGGCCGCGCTGTACCAGGCACCCGCCCTGATGCGCCAGCACCAGGCCCTGTGCAGCATGCGCTTTCGCATCATGCTGCAGCACCTGGCCTTGCAGGGTGCCGATTCCGCGAAACGCCGGGTCAGCCACCATCTGCTCGGCCTGATGGCCAGCTACGGCAAGCCGCACCCGGCGGGGACCCTGATCTCCATCACCTTCACCAAGCAGGAGATGGGGCACATCTGCGGGCTCTCCCGGGTCAGCGTCTCGCAGATATTCGGCGCGCTCGAAAAGGACGGGATCATCGCGGCGGTCGGACGCAACGTTGCGATCCGCGATGCCGCCCGGCTGGCGTCACTGGCCCAGAACTGACGCTCGGATCTTTGCATGGGGTCTGCGCCGCTGCCCGGAGAAGGCTGAGTTGCACGAGAAGGTTGCACACGACACCATTCGCCTCGCCGCTGGGCGGGGCGCACTTCCGCTATCTGCAGCGCATGGGCTGGGGCAACGCGATGCACCTGCTGTTCCTGTGCGAGGAGTTCTCGGCGCAGCGCGCGCTGGAGGTCGGCCTGGTGCAGGAGGTTCATCCCTACGGCGCCCACCGCGAACGCGCGCTCGACATCGCTCGCCGCATCTGCACCCGTTCGCCCAGGCCTGCGTGCCACCAAGGCGGCGGCGCTGACCTACGTGCAGCAGGGCGAGGCCTCCAGTTCTCGGATGGGGAAATGGGGTGGATCGGCAGCGGACATTCGGGCCAACCGCCTGCTTGAAGAGCCCGAAGCCAACATCACACCTCGAACCTCGGCCCGCAAGCCGCGTCATCAGCCGCTTGCCTGTGTGTCCCAGGCAGCAGCATGGTCGGCGCGGACGGCCTATTGTGGAAGTACCCAAACGGAGAATCACATGCTCGCATACTCGATAAAGCAGCCCGAAGGCATCTTGGTGCTCAAACCCAGCGCTCCGCTGAGCAAAGAGGATTTCGGCGGTCTCAGCGCTGCTGTCGATGCCTATCTCTCCGACCACGCCAAGCTCCGAGGCGTATTGATTCATTC
Organism: Variovorax sp. P1_H2; assembly: GCF_056405295.1. NCBI lineage: Bacteria > Pseudomonadati > Pseudomonadota > Betaproteobacteria > Burkholderiales > Comamonadaceae > Variovorax > Variovorax sp. P1_H2. The sequence goes on from NZ_JBFUCJ010000026.1 coordinate 11,821, forward strand.
GAAGGGTTTTCCAGGATGGGAGAACTTCGCGGGCTTCACCGCGCACATGCACTTTGTCCGCGACCATCACAAGGAAGTCGAACGCATTGCGATCGTGACGGACAGTCATCTCGCCGGTATGGCGGAACTGCTCGGCACGCACTTTACGTCGGCCCAAGTGCGGCATTTCCCCTTTTCCGACGATGTGAAGGCGTTGGACTGGCTGGAGACCGCGAGAGGTACCGTCGCCTCGCCCGATTGATGGACGAGCCGTCGCCAGATGGATTGACCGCTGCTTTGCGTCGGTGCTGAGCGCACCTGGGGATTACGGCGTTGACGGGCGATGGCGTAGCTGCCGGACTTAGCCGGCCCCAAGCGTGAAGGCAGCAATCTCCCAGTCTCCAGTCTTCTCGTCGCAACGGAGGACGTACAGATGCCCGTCATCTGCGTCGACCTTGAACCAGCGCTGTGCGGGCCCAAACCAGCGGTCAACGATGCCACGCACGGCCAGTCGGCGCTCGCCGAGCCAGAAAGCGAATGGTTCTGGTTCACCACGAAAGCCGTCGCAGCACTCCACACGAATCGTCATGGCTCACGATACAGCTGAAGCTGTGGGTGGACTTGAGCGCGAGACCCAGACGACAACGCGCTCGCCCCCGTAGGGCTACACGACAAAAAGCAGGGCCGGGCATTCGAGCGAAGCCCGCACGGCCTGCACGAATTCGGCCGCAAGCTGGCCGTCGACCACGCGGTGATCGAAGGAGGAGGACAGGTTCATCATGCGGCGCGCGACCACCGCGCCGCCCTGCATCACCGGGCGCTGCACGATGCGGTTGACGCCGACGATCGCCACCTCGGGCGCGTTGATGATCGGCGTGGAGGCGATACCGCCCAGCGCGCCGAGGCTGGTGACGGTGATGGTCGAGCCGCTCAGTTCGTCGCGTGTGGCCCGGCCCGCGCGCGCGGCATCGGCCAGGCGGGCGATCTCGGTCGCGCTGGACCAAAGGTCGCGTGCCTCCGCGTGGCGCAGCACCGGCACCATGAGGCCGGCCGCGGTCTGGGTCGCGATGCCGACGTGCACCGCGCCGTGACGCGTGAGCACGCCCGCCTCGTCGTCGAAGCGGGCATTGATCTGCGGGAAGCGCGATACCGCCAGCACGACCGCACGCACCAGCAGCGGAAGCAGCGTCAGGTGCGCCCGCCCGCTACCCCAGTGTTCGTTGAGCCGCGCGCGCAGCAGCTCCAGCTCGGTCACGTCGATCTCCTCGACGTAGGTGAAGTGCGGGATGCGGCGCATCGCGTCCTGCATGCGCTGCGCGATGCGCCGGCGCACGCCGGTCACGGGAACGGCCTCCTCGTCGTTGCGTTCTGCGTAGCGCGCCGCACTCGGCGCCTGCGGACCGGCCCGCCGGACCAGCCAGGCGTCAAGGTCCTCGTGCAGGACGCGGCCGTCCGCGCCGCTGCCCRGCACCTGCTGCAGATCGATGCCAAGGGCCGCGGCCCGATGGCGCACCGCGGGCGAGGCGAGCGGTTTGCCGTCCGATGGGCGCGCGCGCTCGGCCGGTGCGCTTGCCGCTGCCGCTGCCGCTGCAGGCGCCGGCGCTCTTGCGGGCGCGGCCGACACCGCCTCCGCCTCGCCATCGGGCCCCACGTCGATGCGGATCAGGTCCGAGCCCACGGCGATCTGCTGCCCCACTTCGCCGCCGAGCGCGAGCACCTTGCCCGCGACCGGCGAGGGGATCTCGACGGTGGCCTTGTCGGTCATCACGTCGGCCAGCACCTGGTCTTCGGCCACCGTGTCGCCGGGCTGCACGCGCCACGCCACCAGCTCCACCTCTGCAATGCCTTCGCCGAGGTCCGGCACCTTGATCGCATGCGTGCCCATTCAGTTCTCCATGACGCGGCGGAATGCGGCGCCCACGCGCGCCGGGCCCGGGAAGTAGGCCCACTCCTGCGCATGCGGATAGGGCGTGTCCCAGCCGGTCACGCGCTCGATGGGCGCCTCGAGGTGATGGAAGCAGTGCTCCTGCACCAGCGCCGTCAGCTCGGCGCCGAAACCGCTGGTTCGCGTGGCCTCGTGCACGATCACGCAGCGGCCGGTCTTCCTCACCGAATCGACCAGGGTCTGCAGGTCCAGCGGCCAGAGGCTGCGCAGGTCGATGATCTCGGCGTCGATCCCTGTCTCGCGCGCCGCCGCTTCCGAGACGAAGACCATCGTGCCGTAGGTGATCACCGTCAGGTCGGTGCCGGGGCGGAACACGGTGGCCGATTCCAGCGGCACGACGTAGTGCCCCTCGGGCACCTCGCCCAGCGGATGGGCCGACCAGGACACCAGCGGGCGGTCGTGATGGCCGTCGAACGGGCCGTTGTAGAGGCGCTTGGGCTCCAGGAAGATCACCGGGTCGTCGTTCTCGATCGAGGCGATCAGCAGGCCCTTTGCATCGCGCGGGTTCGATGGCATCACCGTGCGCACGCCGCAGACGTGGGTGAACAGCGACTCCGGACTCTGGCTGTGCGTCTGGCCGCCGTAGATACCGCCGCCGCAGGGCATGCGGATGGTGATCGGCGCGCTGAAGTCGCCGGCCGAGCGGTAGCGCAGCCGCGCCGCTTCGGAAACAATCTGGTCGTAGGCCGGATAGAAGTAGTCGGCGAACTGCACCTCGACCACCGGGCGCAAGCCGTAGGCGCCCATGCCGATGGCCGAGCCAACGATGCCGCCTTCGGAGATCGGCGCGTCGAAAACGCGCGAGCGGCCGTACTTGGCCTGCAGGCCTTCGGTGCAGCGGAACACGCCGCCGAAATAGCCGACGTCCTGGCCGTAGATGACGACGTTGTCGTCGCGCTCGAGCATCACGTCCATGGCGGAGCGCAAGGCCTGGATCATGGTCATGGCGCTCATGGCGCGGCTCCGGACTGCAACTGTTCTCGCTGCCGCTTCAGGTGCGCCGGCATGTCCTTGTAGACGTCCTCGAACATAGTCGCGGCGCCGGCGAGATGCCCATCGGCCAGCGAGCCGTAGCGCTCGGCTTCTTTCAGCGCGGCGTTGACCTCGGCCTCCAGTTTCGCCTGCGTCTCTTCGTGTTCCTGCTGCGACCAGGCGCCGATGCCGATGAGATGCTGCGCCAGCCGCGGGATCGGATCGCCGAGCGGGAAGTGCGACCAGTCGTCGGCCGGCCGGTAGCGCGAGGGATCGTCCGAGGTCGAATGCGCGCCGGCGCGATAGGTCACCCATTCGATCAGCGTCGGTCCGAGGTTGCTGCGGGCGCGCTGCGCGGCCCAGCGCGAGGCGGCCAGCACGGCGAGGAAGTCGTTGCCGTCGACACGCAGCGAGGCGATGCCGCACCCCACGCCGCGCGCCGCGAAGGTGGTGGCCTCGCCGCCGGCGATGGCCTGGAAGGTCGAGATCGCCCACTGGTTGTTGACCACATTGAGGATCACCGGCGCGCGGTACACGTGGGCGAAGGTCAGCGCCGTGTGGAAGTCGGACTCGGCCGTGGCGCCGTCGCCGATCCATCCCGACGCGATGCGCGTGTCGCCCTTGATCGCCGAGGCCATGCCCCAGCCCACCGCCTGGATGAACTGCGTGGCCAGGTTGCCCGAGATCGAGAAGAAGCCGGCTCGCTTCATCGAATAGCACACCGGCAGCTGCCGCCCCTTGAGCGGGTCGCGCTCGTTGGACATCAGCTCGCAGATCATGTCCACCATCGACACGTCGTCGCGCGCCAGCAGCAGGCCCTGCTGGCGGTAGGTGGGAAAGCACATGTCGCCCTGCTGCAGCGCCAGCGCGTGGCCGGTGGCGACGGCCTCCTCGCCGAGGCACTGCATGTAGAACGAGATCTTCTTCTGCCGCTGCGCGATCAGCATGCGGGCGTCGAAGGCGCGCGTCTTCATCATTGCGCGCAGGCCGCGGCGCAGCAGTTCGGGGTCGGCCTCCGGCGCCCACGGACCGACGACGCGGCCCTCGTCGTCGAGCACGCGAACCAGTGTGTAGGCCAGATCGCTGGTGTCGGCTGGCGATGCGTCGATCGGAGGCTTTCGCACCTCGCCGGCGCGCGACAGGTGGAGGTAGGAAAAATCCGTCTCATGCCCCGGCCTCCCGGTGGGCTCCGGCACATGCAGATGAAGAGGTGCGCCCTGGCTCATCGCGTGGTCTCCGCGCTCGATGGGATCGCTCGCCAGCCAAGCCTAGCGAATTTCAGGCTCCGGCGCAGTCGGTCAACTACCCGTACCTCTCTTGACACGCAGGGCCGGCGGGACTCGGCGAGCTGGTGCGCTCGCCGCAGTCTGTTCGCGTCGCAGTCAGCCGTTGGAGAGCGCTACGGGCTCGGAGCAAGCTGCAAACGGGCGCCACCGGATCGCGTCGAGTGCGCCCTGCGAGCCGTGCCGAAGCGGCCTATGATCCGATTCTTCCCAACGGACTTCCGAGATGCGCAAACCCGCCGTCCTCGATCTGATCGGAAACACCCCGCTCTCGCAGGTGACGCGCATGGATACCGGTCTCTGCACGCTTTTCCTCAAGCTGGAGTCGCAGAATCCCGGCGGCTCGATCAAGGACCGCGTGGGCCTGGCCATGATCGAGGCCGCCGAGCGCGATGGCCGGCTGAAGCCTGGCGGCACGGTGGTCGAAGCCACCGCCGGCAATACGGGGCTGGGCCTGGCCCTCGTGGCGAGGGCCAAGGGCTACGGCGTGGTGCTGGTGGTGCCCGACAAGATGTCGACCGAGAAGGTGCTGCACCTGAAGGCGCTCGGCGCCGACGTGCGCATCACGCGCTCCGACGTCGGCAAGGGCGATCCTGCCTACTACCAGGACTATGCGGCGCGGGTCGCCGCGGAGATACCGGGCGCCTTCTTCGCCGACCAGTTCAACAACCCGGCCAATCCGCTGGCACATGAGCAGGGCACGGGGCCCGAGATCTGGGAACAGGCCGGCCACGACCTGGACGCCATCGTGGTCGGCGTCGGCTCCGGCGGCACCATCACCGGGCTGACCCGCTACTTTCGCCGGGTGCAGCCCGCGCTGCAGTTCGTGCTGGCCGACCCGGCCGGCTCCGTGGTCGCCGAATACACGCGCAGCGGCAAGATCGGCAAGGCGGGCTCGTGGGCGGTGGAGGGCATCGGTGAGGACTTCATCCCGGCCATCGCCGACCTCTCGGGCGTCGCGCAGGCTTATTCGATCGATGACGAAGAAAGCTTCGGCACCGCGCGCGAGCTGCTGCGTGCCGAGGGCATCCTGGGGGGCTCGTCCACCGGCACGCTGCTGGCGGCCGCGCTGCGCTACTGCCGCGCGCAGACGGTGCCGCGGCGTGTCGTGAGCTTCGTCTGCGATACCGGCACCCGCTACCTGTCGAAGGTCTACAACGACCAGTGGATGCTCGATCACGGCCTGCTGGCGCGCAAGCGCTACGGCGATCTGCGCGACCTGATTTCGCGCCGGGTCGAGGAAGGCAGCGTGGTCAGCGTCGGCCCGGACGACACCCTGTTGACGGCGTTCCAGCGCATGCAGCTGGCCGAGGTGTCGCAACTGCCGGTGCTGCGGGACGGCGGGCTGGTCGGCGTGCTCGACGAATCCGATCTGCTGCGCGAGGTGCACGCGGATGCGGCTCGCTTCGGCTGGCAGGTCGAGACCGCCATGACCGACAGGGTGCAGACCCTGCCACCGGGTGCCAGCATCGCGCAGCTCGAGGCGGTGCTCGACCGCGGCCACGTGGCCATGGTGGCCGACGCCGCCGGCTTTCATGGCCTGATCACCCGTATCGACCTGCTGAACCACTGGAGAAGAAAACTGAAATGAGCCGCGATCCCGACGACACCAGACATCTGAGATTTGCCAGCCGGGTGATCCATGCCGGCCAGACGCCCGACCCGAGCACCGGGGCGATCATGCCGCCCATCTATGCCACGTCGACCTATGTGCAGCAGAGCCCGGGGGTGCACCAGGGCTATGACTACGGCCGCTCGCACAATCCGACGCGCTTCGCGTTCGAACGCTGCGTGGCCGATCTCGAGGGCGGTTCGCAGGCGTTTGCGTTCGCTTCCGGGCTGGCCGCCATCTCGACCACGCTGGAGCTGGTCGATGCGGGTTCCCACATCGTCTCGGGCGACGACATCTATGGCGGCACCTTCCGGCTGTTCGACAAGGTTCGACAACGCAGCGCCGGCCATCGCTTCAGCTACACCGACCTCGGCAAGGTCGAGCAGGTGGCCGCGGCGCTGCGGCCCGACACCCGGCTGCTGTGGGTCGAGACCCCCAGCAATCCGCTGCTGGGACTGGCCGACCTCGAAGCGCTGGCCGCGTTGTGCCGCGCGCGCGGCATCATCAGCGTGGCCGACAACACCTTCGCCAGCCCTTTCGTGCAGCGGCCGCTGGAGTTCGGCTTCGACGTCGTGGTGCATTCGACCACCAAGTACCTCAACGGACATTCCGACGTGATCGGCGGCGTCGCGATCGTTGGCCGTGAACCGCGGCACGAGGCCCTGCGCGAGCGGCTCGGGTTCCTGCAGAACGCGGTCGGCGCCATCGCCAGCCCCTTCGACAGCTTCCTGGCGCTGCGCGGCGTCAAGACGCTCGCGTTGCGCATGGAGCGGCATTGCGCCAATGCCGCCGCGCTCGCGCAATGGCTGGAGGGGCAGCCGCAGGTCAAGCGGGTCCACTATCCGGGCCTGGCGTCGCATCCGCAGCATGCGCTCGCGCGCCGCCAGATGACGGGCGGCTTCGGCGGCATGATCTCGCTCGACCTGCACGGCGACCTGGCCGGCGCCCGCCGCTTCCTCGAGGCGGTGAAGATCTTCTCCCTGGCCGAGAGCCTCGGCGGCGTGGAGAGCCTGATCGAGCATCCGGCGATCATGACCCACGCCACGATCCCGGCCGAGACCCGTGCAAGGCTCGGCATCGGGGACACGCTGGTGCGGCTGTCGGTGGGTGTCGAGGCGGTGGAGGATCTGCGGGAAGATCTGGCGCAGGCGCTGGCGCGGATCTGACGGTCGCCCGGTCTGCCTCGCCGCCGCGCAGGCGTCGCCATGCGTCGGGATCGGCGAACAGCGCCTGCCATCCGTTGCCCAGCAGGTTTCGCGTGGTCTGGTGGCCGGCGAACAGCAACATCGCGACGGGAAAAACAGCTCGGCACCGGGCTGGACCCGGCCCGGCTCAAGGCGCGAAACGGAGATCCGGAGCGTATCCTATGAACTTTTGAACTACACTGAATTCAGCAAGAGTCACAACTTTTTCACTGTCAACGACGATTCAATGCTCGGCTGATGGCTTGAGGGACATGAACAAAGACCGCTCGATGGGACTGACGTGAAGAGGGAACTGCGCCAACTGGCGCAATTGCACGGACTGAGAGGACGGCAAAAGGCGATGCAGGCTGTGACGGTCCTTCGCATGTACCGCAAGGATCCGAAGGCCAACGACTTCCTGCAGCACGAAGCCGAGCCCATTCTGCGCAAGGTGCTATACCACCTGCGCCAGGCGGCCATCCTCGAGAGTCTGGCGGAACGTGACGCGACGCAGCCTTTTCTGCCATCGCCTGGGGTTGCGCAGCCCGGCCACGAGTGAATGGCCATGTGACGTCGGGAACGGTGATCGTCCGCTCGTCGCTCAGAGCTTGTACCCGAATTGGCGCAGCATCTGCTTGCGCGCTTCGACATCGGACTCGGTTTCGATCCCCTTGCTCTTGACGCCGTCGACAACGCCGAGAATCCCTCGCCCGTTCCCGGTGTCGGCCACGATGACCTCCACCGGATTGGCCGTCGCGCAGTAGATGGCGCAAACCTCAGGCACCGCCTTGATGGCGTTGAGGATGTTGATCGGGAATCCGCCGGTCATGAAGACAATGAAGCAATGTCCGCAGCCGAGCGCCAGGGCATTCCTTTGCGCCAGCTCGATGAGCTCCGCATCATTCCCGGTTCGACGCACCAAGGCGGGCCCACTCGACTCGCAAAACGCAATGCCGAACTTCATCTGAGGCACTGTCTGCACGATCGCCTCGTGCAGGTCCTCGATCGTCTTGATGAAGTGCGACTGGCCGAGGATCAAGTTGACCTCGGTCGGCTTGTCGATCGTGACGGTTATCAGTTTCACGACAGTCTCCTTACGTTGCGCGGCCGACACCGCCGCAGCGCGGACGCCCGCTGGACCCGGTCAATCCGGACTGCGCACATGACCCTCAATCTCGTCACGGGCGTCCCCGAGCGTCTGATACGCGCGAATGAGCGCCACGCGAATGACGTCTTGGTGAGTGGGCGCATCGAAGCTCCGATCGCTGCTCAGCGAATTGGCGGATACGGCAGCGGCAACGAGCTGCACGGCTTGCGCAAAGCGTGCTTCGTCGATTGGGGATCTTTCGCTCATGGGGCACCCTCCGGTGGAAGTCGCCATCAGCGGCCGAGACGCGCACCGAAACGGCATGCTGATGCGCGACTGTACGCCTGCGCAGCGCGTTTCCCGGCCACGACAACCGCGACGCCAACGCTGGCATGGCCTTTCGAATGCGAGAGCGAATTGGCCCGGATCTTCCTGTGCGGGTGCCGATCACACCGTTCGCCCCGCGCCTCGACTCGACTCGTCTTCCTCACGCACGCCGTAGGGCGCCAGCGTGCGAAGTCGGCTGTCCTCCACCGGGCCGCCGATCGCGAAGTGATAGACCGACTGGAACTCCAGGTCGCTGAAACCGAACACCCGGTGCACCGGGTCGTCGAAGAAACAGCCGATGCCCGTGGCTCCGATGCCCGCCGCTTCGGCCTCCAGGTACAACACCTGCCCAATCACCCCGGTTTCCCAGAAGAGCTGGCGGTAGAACCAGGGCCCGTGCGTGATCAAGGCGTCTCGATACTCGGCGATCATGCCGAGCGAAAAGACTCCGTCGCCCGCGATGTCCTGCTGGCAGCTCAATTGCGTCGCGAGCTGCCTCACATCGCCGCTCTCCAGTCTGTGGAGGGGAAGGTCCGCCGGGCATCCGGGGGGCTTGGTCCAGTCGAAGCGTTGATGCATGGCGCGCTTCAGCTTGTCCAGCTTGGCCGGGTCGCGCACGAGTACGTACAGCCCCGCGTCGAGTCCGTCCACCCGATGAACGAACAGAGCGAGGTGGATACGCGGTTCCCAAGCAATGGCATCCCAGGGCAACGGCCGCTGATTCGCTTCCAGCTGCACGCGCGGCACCACGCGCGCGAGCATGCCGTATAAGCGCTCGGCCGTGATCGAGGTCCGGCCGTCGCAGGCCAGGAGGCTGCGCCGCTGGCGGATGATCCGGCCGGCCGTCGGCCCGCCTGGGAACGCTGCGCTTCGATCGGCAGGGGCAGGCGCATCGAACAGGTCCAAGGCATATCGCTGGCCCATCGGCCTGCGTGAGGCGAGCACCACCTCGTCGATGACGGTCCAGGCGACGGGGTCGTCACGGCTGAGCCGGTTCGCAGTTCCGCACCAGCCTTGCTGCGTGAGCTCGCGCGCCAACAGCGGATCAAGGTCGAGCGGCAGCGCGCGCTGCGCGCCTGCACACCACGGCCCGGCCGAGTCGTTCGGCCAGACGAGCATGACGAGCTCCGGTTGTTCGCGCTCGGCGCCGGCGAAGTCCTCGGCGCGATTCAGCCCCAGCAAGGCTTCGATGGTTTCATCGGCCAGGCCGTGCAACACGACAGCGCTCCATCCCAGGGTCGCGGCGGCGATGCGAAGCGTGCCGACGGCATGGCCCGCGTCGTGCTGGCAATAGCGGAACGCGCGTTCGCCGTACTTCCATGCTTCGCGCCAGTGGATGGACGAGAGACCGACCAGAAAGGCCTGTGGGGGAAACTCCCGCATCAACTGCGCGAACCACTCGGCGGAGCCGTTTGCGCGCCGTTCCAGACCGTGCTCTCTTGGCGCGTAGTGGTACAGGCCGGGCGCGTTCGCCAGCCCGGGAAACGCGCCGATCAGCAGGTAGCCCTCGGTGGGATGCAGATTGCCGCTCGAAGGGTTGCTGCGCAGCGCCCAACGCGTGCCACTCGCCTGCTTCCAGGCCGACAGCGCAAGCGCGTACTCGAACAACCGCGACAGCGAGCGGACCGTGAGCGGTGCGCTGCGCACCGCGCCCCGCCGGTACATGTCCTCGTAGCGAGGCGACAGCGGCGCTTCGTCCGCGCCAAGGATGGGCAACCGCGTGAGCGGCGCGCCCTCGTAACGGCGGAAAGGGTTGGGTTGGTTCACCCAATCCAGGGTGCCGGCGGAGCGCGCATAGCGGTGGAACTGGTGCTTGGTGCGCTCGTGATAGCGCAGCACCGCTTCGAGCTTGTCGGCGGCGTCCATCAGGGTCTCCTGTGGGTGTCAACAGAGCGGCTTGCGCAACTGCTGCGTGCACGTTCCTCGCTCATGTTGGCATCGTTCGAGTGCTTCAGCAAGGCTGGCAACCGACGCGTCAGGCCATGGCGGTGAAACGCACCCTTGACCCAAGGGTTTGCGCTGACAAGATGAGGGTCAAACCCGGTTCCCAAGCGCAGTAAGAATTACGTAAGATTCGCGCCCACGCCCCCAACCAAGGTACCCATGCTCGACGTCGACTTGCCAGCGCCCGCTGCGGCCGTTCGCAGCCTTCTTGCCAGCCGCGGGATCGTTCCGGCGCTGGCCTTGCTCAACGACAGGACGCCCTATCGGTTCACGGCGATCTACAAATTGAACGGCGAGGTGATGCACGCGGCGCACGCCTTCGACCGCGACTCCGAATACCGCACCTGGCTGAAGGTGGTGCCTCTGTGCGCGAGCTTCTGCCAGTACGCGATCGCCCACGGCGAGTTCGTGACCAGCCATGCCTCCAAGGATCAGCGCCTGACGAACCGACCCTATGCCGGCATGGTCGAGTCGTACTACGGCCGGCTGCTGACGCGAGAGTGTGGCACGCCCTATGGCACCTTCATCCATTTCGACCTGGAGCCGCGCAGCATTGCCACTGAGGAAATCCGCTTCCTGCGCGAGGTGATCCCGCAGTTCATTGACTACCTGGATTGAACAGGCGGCAACAGGGGCCTATCGAAGCTCGGCGCCTTGGTGGGCGAGAAACGCAACGAGCAGTTGCGAGAGGGGACTGGCCAGGGGTCATGGGACGGAATGACGACTGGATCCAGGGGCGTTGATTCATGTGTGTGTCCTTCAGGGCGTATCTCGATGAGGGCTTGCCTTGGCGACCAGGCCGGCATCTGCGTGTCCCACGAAGAGCCGCAGCGCCAGTCGCTGGACGAAAGTGCCGTAGGGCGGATAGAAGAGATCGATCGGGAACAGACGCTGGCGCTTGAACACGGTCTTCGCATGCGACAGCTCGCGAAAGCCCTCCACGCCGTGGTAGGTTCCCATCCCCGAGTTGCCGATGCCGCCGAAGGGCGCGTCGTGGTTGACCACCTGCCAACCCCAGTCGTTGATCGCGACGCCGCCCGAATGCGTTCGGCGCAGCAGCGCGTCGCGTTCGGCGCTGTCGTGGCTGAAGCAGTAGAGGGCCAGCGGGCGCGGACGCGCGTTGATGAAGGCGATCGCTTCGTCCATCGTGTCATAGGGCACGATGGGCAGGATCGGGCCGAATAGCTCTTCGGACATCACCCGCATGTCGGGCGTGAGACCGGTCAGGATGTGAAGCGGCATCTGGCGGCCCTCGCCGGTCGGCATGGGCGCGCAGCGCACGACGGACGCCCCCTTGGCGCGGGCATCGTCCAGCAGGCCACGCAGGCGTTGGTATTGCCGCTCGTTGACGATGGCCGTGTAGTCGGCGTTGCCGACCGTCTTGTTCGCGTAGAACTTCTTGAACGTGCGCCCGACGGACTCGACGAATTCGGCGACATGCTCGCGCGGCACCAGCGCGTAGTCGGGGGACACGCAGATCTGGCCGCAGTTGGTCGACTTTCCGTGCGTGATGCGCTTGGCCGCGTCGGCGATCGGGTAGTTGCGGGTGACGAGGGCCGGCGACTTGCCGCCCAGCTCGAGCGTGACCGGCGTGAGGTTGTCCGCCGCCGTGCGCATCACGACGCGGCCGACGGCCGGTGAGCCGGTGAAGACGATGTGGTTGAAGGGCAGCGAAGTGAAGACATTGGGATCGACCAGTTCTTCGCCGACCACCGCCACCAGGTCTTCGGGGAACACCTCGGCGAGCATCCGCTTGAGCACCGCGTTGGTGGCCGGCGTCGCCTCCGGCATCTTCACCATCACCCGGTTGCCGGCGGCGAGCGCGGCCACCAGGGGGCCCAGCGCCAGGTAGACCGGAAAGTTCCAGGGCACGATCACGCCGACCACGCCCTTGGGCTGATAGACCACCCGGATGCTGTTGCTGAGGAACAGCAGTTCCGTCGAGCGCCGGCTCGGCTTCATCCAGCGCCGGACATGCGTGATCGCATGGTTGAGTTCGAGCATCGAACCGAGGAGGTCGAGCATCTTCGATTCCGCTTCCGACCGGTAGCCGAAATCGTGGCTCATGGCCTCGGCAAGAAGGTCCTGATAGCGCGACACCTGCTGCTTGAGTGACTTCAGGCGTTCGCGCCGCTGGTCCGCGTCGGGGCAGGGCGCCGCGGCGAAGGCGGCCTGCTGCGTGGCGAAGAGGTGTGCAACACGTTCTTTCGCGCGGTCGACGGTTTCCGCGCGCGGCGCGTCCAGTGTGTGGGTCATGCGGTCTCCAGGTGACTGAGGGGGTAAGGCGGCACCCCGTGCTTGGCGCTTGAATGTAGGCGTCCAAGAGGTCGCCGCCTAGGTTGCGACCCGCCAGATTCGGGTGAAAATCTGCCAACCCTCCAAGCCGACCCCGTGCCCCGCAAGTCCACTGCCCACCCGTCCCCGGCGCTGTCGTCCCTGCTGTATCGACACGGCAGCGGCGACATCGAATCGCCGAGCGAGACCACGCTGGGCCTGCCCGCGCTGGTCGAGACGATGGCCGCACTCGGCGTCGACGCGGCGGCAGTGCTCGAGGGCACGGGGATCTCGCCGCTGGCCATCACGGACCACAACGCGCGGCTGTCGCAGCGCCAGAAGGTCGCGCTCTTCGACAACGTGGAGCGCCTGTCGCCGGAACCTGCGATCGGCCTGCTGGCCRGGCAGCGGCAGCGGATCTCGGACTTCGGTGTCTTCGGCTATGTGCTGCTGAGCAGCGCGACCCTGGGCGACGCGGTGAACTTCGGCATCCAGCACGTGCGGCTGGCGGGTCCGGTGCTCGAGAAGAGCTTCCGCATCGAGGGCGAGCTGGCGATCTTCGAGGGTCGCGATGTGCTGGACCTCGGGCGCCTGCTGCCCTTGGCGACCGAGTTCTGGTTCAGCTCGATCCTGACCCTCATGGGCCGGGTGCTCGAGCGGCCGTTCCAGCCGCGGTGCATGCGCTTGCCCTACCCGGCGCCAGCCTGTGCCGGCCGCTACCCCGAGATTCTGAATTGCCCGGTGAGCTTCGATGCGAATGCCATGCAGATGCAATTCGACGCCAGCCTGCTGGGGCTCGCGCTGCCCAATGCCAACCCGATCACGGCCAGCCTCTCCGCCGACTTCTGCGCCCGCATGCTCGAAGCCATCGGTGGCGAGAACGCCCTGATCAAGTCGATCAAGGAAGCCTGCCTCAACAGTGCGGGCGCCGTGCCCCGGGCGCAAGAGATGGCCGAGCGGCTGCACATGTCGACCCGCACGCTGCATCGCCGTCTGGCCGATGCCGGCACCCGCTACCAGGACATCATCGACGGCATCCGCAAGCGCCTGGCCATCGAATTGCTGGCGCGCACGGAGCTGTCGGTGGACGAGATCGCCGAGCGCAGCGGCTTCGCCGACGCATCGAACTTTCGCAAGGCGTTCAGGAAGTGGACCGGTCAGACCCCGGCGTACTTTCGGGAGCGTCGCGGCTGAGGCGGGTTGCGCGCAGGCACAGCCGGGTCGGGGCACGTACGAGCGCATAGGTGGGCGCCGGGATGGCGGCCTCGAGAGCCGGTGTCCACAATGGCGGCTCGGATCCAGGCGGTCCGGGCGCATTCGAATGCGCCTCGGAGCACTTCGGACGGCTGCACGGACTTCTCTCGAGGGTGACCCAAATGCCATTCAACTCCCCAGCATGGGTGTCACGCATCGCCGTGGCCGTCGCGGCGTGCGCGGCCCTGCCGGCACAGGCGGAGATGAGCGCGGAAGAGCTTGCGAAACTGGCCCAGAACCCGGTCGGCAACCTGGTCAGCGTTCCGTTCCAGAACAACACCAACCTGAACTACGGACCGGAGAAGGGGACGCAGAACATCCTCAACATCCAGCCGGTGATACCGATTTCGGTGAACAAGGACTGGAACATCATCACCCGCACGATCCTGCCGGTCATCTCGATGCCGGCGCTGGGTCCGGGCATCGACAGCACCAGCGGCATCGGCGACACGGTGCTGACCGCCTTCCTGTCGCCGGCCAACCCGGGCAAGTGGATCTGGGGCGCCGGCCCGGTGGTACAGATTCCCACCAACAGCAATTCGGAGCTGGGGAACAAGAACTGGGGCCTGGGCCCTTCCGCGGTCGTGCTGCACCTCGACCACGGCGACCCGTGGGTGTACGGCGCACTGTTCAACAACATCTGGTCGGTGAGCAGCAGCAAGCAGGGCGGCTCGTACAACAACTTCCTGCTCCAGCCTTTCATCAACTACAACTTCCCCGGCGGCTTCTATCTCACCACCGCCCCGGTCATCACCGCCGACTGGAAGGCCGACAGCAGCCAGCGATGGACCGTGCCCCTCGGCGGCGGCGTCGGCAAGATCTTCCATCTGGGCAAGCTGCCGGTGAACACGCAACTCTCGGCGTACTACAACGTCGTGAAGCCGGACAACGGCGCCAACTGGCAGATCCGTGTGCAGGCGCAGTTCATGTTCCCGAAATGAGTCCTGGGTTGGCGCGGCCTATCCCGGTGCCCACCTAGGCCACGTACGTGTTCCTGCGTGGCCGTCCGGATGGCGCGCCGCATCGTAATCGTGAAAATCCGCAGGGCGGGGTGCGAGCGATCACTGCGATACCAGGTCGTCTGATCTGGCATGGGTACCGCGAGCGGTCCGTCTACCCGGACATGAAAGGAAATCCTGAAATGAAAGCGACCCACTACACACTTCTCGCATTGGCTTCGGCCCTGGCATTCACCGCGCCGGCCATGGCGCAGCCGAGCACGCCTTCGGCCACCCCCAAGGTGCTGGATGTCCGGGACATGATGAAAGAGGTCTCGATCTCCGCGTTGGTGACGGCGATCGACCCGAAGAACCGCATCGTGACCCTCAAGGGACCGGAAGGGAATGAATTCGCGGTGATGGTCGACCCGAGGGTCAAGAACCTGGCCCAGGTCAAGGTCGGCGACATGGTCGATGCCACCTACATCCAGTCGGTGGCGCYCGACTTCCAGACGGGCAACGGGATCCGCATGGCCATGTCGACGACGGCCGTCGACCGCGCCCAGGTCGGACAGTTGCCCGGCGGGGCTGCGATGAAGCAGACGACGATGGTGTCGAACATCTGGGCGATCGACCAGGCCAAGGGCACCGTGATGGTTCGGGGTCCGTTCGGGCACTTCACCGAAGTGAAGCTGAAGGACCCGGCCCTGCTCAATGGCGTCAAGGTCGGCGACCAGATGAAGATGACCATCACACAGGCCATCGCCACCTCGGTGGTGAGGAAGGGGTAGCGGCATCCCAGACAGCCAGCTTCATCGGCAAGCGACATGAGGGCTGCGGCGGCGGTCTTCCTGCGCCGGCGTTCGCTGCTGTTGCTGGTCATGACCTTGGCCCTCGGCGCTTGCACGACCTACGGCGTGGTCGACAACGCGCCACTGGCGCAGGGTCGCCGGGACCCTGTCTATTCGCTGGGCGAGTTCGCCCGGAACCCGCGCCGGCATTCCGGCGACTTGACGCTGGCCGTCGCCTTCTCGGGCGGCGGCACGCGCGCCGCCGCCCTGTCCTACGGGGTCATGCAGGAATTGCGCGACACCCGCGTGCGCATCGACGGCAGGGAACAGAGCCTGCTGGAGGCGATCAACGTCATCAGCTCGGTGTCCGGAGGCAGTTTCACATCGGCCTACTACGGCCTCTACGGCAATCGCATCTTCATCGACTATGAGGAGCGGTTTCTGCGCAGCGACGTCCAGGGCGTCCTGCTGCGTGGTCTGCTGAACCCCACGCGCTGGTTCAGCAGCGATGGCCGCACCGAGATGGCGGTGGACTACTACCAGCAATCGTTGTTCGGCGATGCGACCTTCGGCGACCTGGCCAGGCGCGGCGCGCCGCTGATCCTGATCAACAGTTCCGACCTGAGCACGGGCGGGCGATTCTCCTTTGTCCAGGAATACTTCGACCTGCTGTGCTCGGACTTGAGCAGTTTCCCGCTCGCGCGCGCCGTCACGGCCTCGAGCGCCGTGCCGGTGATTTTCGGGCCGGTGGTGGCGGAGAACTACAGTGGCTGCGCGAGCAGCATGCCGCCTTGGCTGGCCGCCGCGAAGAAGCGCAACAGCGACGACGTCTACCTGCGCATGGTGGTGCAGGACGACCTCGCCTACCAGAACAAGGTGACGCACAGGTACGCCCAGTTCGTCGACGGCGGGATCACCGACAACCTGGGCCTTCGCGCACTGTTGGACGCCGTCGAATTGGCCGGCGGCGCCGAAAAATACGTCAGCACGCTCAGCATCCCCACGCCGCGTCGCATCGCCATCATCTCGGTCAACGCCGCCGCCGATGCACCGGCGGGCATCGGCGAGAGCAATCGGGCGCCGACCTTCGGGCAGACGATGAACGCGGTCACCAACGTGCAATTGCATCGCTACAACGTGGCGACGCTTCGGCAGACCCAGCAGAGCCTCGAGCGCTGGACCCGCGAGCTCTCGACGCCCGAAAGGCCGGTGAGCTCGTACTTCATCCAGCTCAGCTTCGAGGACGTGCCCGATCCGCCGCTGCGCCGCTTTCTGAACGAGATCCCGACCAGCTTCGTTCTTGACAAGGAGCAGGTGGCGCGCTTGATTGCCACCGGCCGGGAGCTGCTGCGCAACAACCCGGACTATCAGCGCTTGCTGGCCGGACTGCGAGCGCAGGCAGAGTCGGCCGTGCCGGCAGCCGCCGCACCCTGACGCGCGTCATCGCGCTGCAAGCGCCGGGTCGTCCTGGCCAGCGCCGTCACCACGTACGTGGATCTCGGTGGCCGCAGGGATGGCGGGGGGCGGCTGCTCCTTCGAAAATCGGCGTATCGCGAATTCGGAGGGCACTCGCCCTTTTCGATCGCGAGGTCGCCAACGCAAGCGGGCGGCCGCGACGGTGGCCCGGCGAGCGCGTTGCTGCGAAGGAGATCCAGATGCGCCTCATGTTTTCGGCCCTTTGCGCCGCCACTGCCGTGCTCTCAGGCATGGCGCCACCCGTGCGGGCCCAGAACCTGCCCGCCATGCGATCCGCTGCTTCGGTTCAGCGTTCTCGGCCCGTGTGGTTGCCGGCGCTCTACGCGCTGCTGCTGCTCTTCACGGGCTGCGCATCGGTCAACCCCGATCCGCTTCCCTCCTGGAACGAAGGCAGCGTGAAGCAGTCGATCATCGGCTTCGTCGCCAAGGTCGCGACGCCGGGCTCGCCGGACTTCGTGCCGCCTCCCGAGCGCATCGCGACCTTCGACAACGACGGCACGCTGTGGGCCGAGCAGCCGCTCTACTCGCAGGTCTTCTTCATCCTGGACCGGGTGAAGGTGCTGGCGCCACAGCATCCCGAGTGGAAGACGACCGAGCCCTTCGCGTCGGTGCTGAAAGGCGACGTCAAGGCCGCGATGGCGGGTGGCGAGAAATCCATCCTTGCGCTGGTGGCGGCCACGAGCACCGGCATGTCGACGGCCGAGTTCGATGCATTGGTGCGCGACTGGCTCGCCACGGCGAAGCATCCGAGGTTTGACCAGCCCTACACGTCGATGGTGTATCAGCCGATGATCGAACTGATGGCCTACCTGCGCGCGAACGGCTTCAAGACCTTCATCGTCTCGGGCGGTGGCATGGCCTTCATGCGGCCATGGACCGACAAGGTGTATGGCGTGCCGCCGGAGCAGGTCGTGGGCAGCAGCGGCAAGACGCGCTACGAGGAGCGCAACGGCCAGCCCGTGATCATGCGGCTGCCCGAACTGGGCTTCATCGACGACGGACCCGGCAAGCCCGTGGGCATCGATACCCACATCGGTCGCCGGCCCATCTTCGCCTTCGGCAATTCCGATGGCGACCTGCAGATGCTGCAGTGGACGGGCGCCGGCACGGGCGCGCGGTTCATGGGCATCGTCCACCACACCGACGCAGTGCGTGAATGGGCGTACGACAGCAATTCCAGCGTCGGCAAGCTGAGCGTCTCGACGCTCGATCTGGCGCGAGCCAAGGGCTGGACCGTCGTCGACATGAAGCGGGACTGGGCGTTGGTGTTTCCGTTCCAGTCCCGGCAGGCGGCGAATCGCTGATCTATTCGGATCGCGAGCTCCTTGGCGATGACCTTGCTCGGAAACTCATGGCGCGAGTCTATGGGAGCCGTGGAAGCGTGAAGCTGAACAAGGCCCCGCCGCCGGGATTGTGCGAGGCCCAGAGCTTGCCGCCATGGGCCTCGATCAGTTTGCGGCAGATCGCGAGTCCCACGCCAAGGCCGCTCGACTTGGTCGAGTAGAAGGATTCGAAGACACGCTCCAGGTCGCCTTCGGCGATGCCGACGCCGCGGTCGGCGATGTCCACCCGCACCTCGTCGCGCTCGCCGGGCCGGATCGCGATGGCGATCTCCCTGGGACCGTCCGGGGGCGCGAGCTCGATCGCTTCCATCGCATTGCGCAGCAGGTTCAGGACCACTTGCTGCACATGGATCTCGTCGACGACCACCTCGGACAGAGGGCTTGTGGGCGGCAACGCGATGCGGATGTCGCGAAGATCGCAGTCCATCTTCACCATGCCGACGCATTGGCGCACCGCCTGCTCGATGCGGATCGGCTTGGGGTCCAGCTCGTGTCGCTGCGTCATGCTGCGCATGCGCGTCACGACGTCGCCGGCGCGCGTGGACTGGCCGATGACCTTGTCGATCAGTTCCGTGACCCTCGACATGTCGGGCGCCGGTTCGGTCGCGCGGTGCCGCGCCGCGAGCGCGTAATTCTCGATCGCGCCGAGCGGCTGGGTGATCTCGTGGGCCAGTGCGACCGACATTTCGCCGGCCGTGTGGACCCGCACCAGATGCGCCAGCCGCTCGCGCCAGTGCGCCGCCTCGACTTCCGCGGCAAGCTGGCGGCGCTCGGCAGCCTCGCGCGCGTGCAGGCTGCCGAACACCTCGGCGAGCAGCTGAACACCGGGGAGCAATGTGTCCGGCCATGCGTGTTCACGCCGGACCGTTGCGATCGAGAGCGCGCTCGACGTTTCTCCCGCGACCGGCACCACGAGCAACGAGCGGATACCCAGTGCCTTCAATGTGTCGCCGTCCAGCTGCGCCGAGGATGGAAGCTCGTCGAGACAGGACAGCCGGACCACGTGGCCGGCAGCCACGCGGCTGCTCAGCCACGGCAAGTAGCCCGTTCCGCGCGTGCCCGGCGGTGCCGCGAAACCATCCGCATGCCAATGCCGCGTCGGGTCGTAGCGCGCGTTGCTGCCGAATCCCTGCCAGAGGGCGACCCGCTCGGCGCCCACGAATTCGCCGATCTCGCGCAATCCGCGCGAGATGGCTTCGCCTTGCGCGTCCGGTTTGGCTATCACCAGGGAAGCCAGGATGCTGCTGGCCAGCCGCTCGAAGCCGATCGCGAGCTCGAGTTCCTCCTGGGTGCGCTTGCGTGCGAGGGCGCTGCCGAAAATTTCCGCCAGCAGACGCATCCGGCCGAGGAGTTCTTCCGACCATTCGCGCTCGAACCGAAGGGAGCCGAAGATCAGGGCGCCGTGAAGATGCCCCGCCACCCTGATCGGCATCATGACGTGTGATTTCAGGCCGATCCGACGCCAGCTCTCCTTGTCGACGCTGGCCTCCGCGGGCAGGTCGTCGAGCCGGGAAAACGCGACCGGCCTGTTCGCGATCGCCATCGAAAGAGCCCACGGATTCGAATCGCGCGCGGCGAGCAATTGTTGCGCCGGCGCGATGCCGTCGATGGCGTACGAATGCGTGACCTGGGCGCTGCCCGTCAGCGTGAACACGCGCGCCAGCGTCGACCGATCGATGTCCAGGGCCTTCACGATGCGCGCGAGGCTTTCCTCGATGGCGCGGTCGATGTCGCGCACGGGCACGGCGATGAAGATGGCCGACAGGTCCGACAGCAGGCGTTCGAAGCGCAGCAGCTCCTGCAGGTCGCGAGGAGAGCGAGACCTGTGGAATGGCGTCGGCAATGCGCAGGGACTATCCCGCAAGATTCTTCACCGCGTTTTTTTGTTGCGTGGTTGAACATTCCTCCGTGCCACCCGCTGTCGCGGAACAGCCACGGCGGGAACTCTCGCCCTGTCCGCATCATCCTCACATCGATTGCGCGCCGTCAATCCGGCTTTCGGGCTATGGCGAGCGCTGCCGGCAACGGCGACGGACCGCGCCAATCCTCAGTCGCATTCGACCGCCAGCGGAAAAGCCCGACTGAGTTGCCGCAGGTTCACTATGCACTCCATGCAACGAAAGCTTCCTCAATATGCATTGGACGGAGGTATCTCCTTTCGGCATTCTTCAGGTCCGCGGGCACAAACAAAGAGAGACAACGATGGAATTCGACTACGTGGTGGTGGGGGCCGGATCGGCCGGATGTGTGATCGCTTCGCGCCTGAGCGAGGATCCGGGCGTTTCGGTCGCCTTGCTGGAAACGGGGGGGCCGGACAAGAGCGTCCTGATCCACGCGCCGGCCGGCGTCGTGGCGATGGTGCCCACGCGCATCAACAACTACGCCTACGAGACCGTGCCGCAGCCGGGCCTGGGTGGCCGCCGCGGCTACCAGCCGCGCGGCAAGACGCTGGGTGGCAGCAGCTCGATCAATGCCATGCTCTACGTGCGCGGGCATCGCCATGACTATGACCACTGGGCCGGCCTCGGCAATGCGGGCTGGGCCTACGACGAGGTGCTGCCCCTCTTCCGCAAGGCCGAGCACAACGAGCAGTTCGGCGGCACGCCCTGGCACGGCCAGGGGGGCCCGCTGAACGTGGCGGCGCTGCAGTGCCCAAGTCCGATCAACAAGGCCTTCCTCGAAGCTGCGGCACTGCAAGGGTTGCCGACGATYGCCGACTACAACGTCCCGGACCCGTTCGGCGCCTTCATGTACCAGGTGACCCAGCGCAATGGGGAGCGCTGCAGTGCCGCGAAGGCCTATCTGACCCCGCATCTTGCGCGGCCCAACCTGCATGTCGTGACCCGCGCCGTGGCCTCGCGCATCGTGCTCGAGTCGGGCCGGGCCGTGGGCGTCGAGTACCTGCACGACGGCGCGACGCAGCAGCTGAGGGCGCGGCGCGAAGTCATCGTCAGCGCCGGCGCGTTCGGTTCACCGCAATTGTTGATGCTGTCGGGCATCGGTCCCGGGGGCCACCTGCAGCAGATGGGGATTCCGGTGCAGCGCGATCTGCCCGGCGTCGGGCGCAACCTGCAGGACCACATCGACTACGTGCAGACGTGGCGCACCCGCAGCGACAGTCGCACCTTCGGCGTTTCGTTGCGCGGCGGCCTTCAGCTCGGCGCGGCGATGCTCGAATGGAAACGCAAGCGCACCGGCCGCATCACGAGCTCGATCGCCGAGTCGGGCGCATTCCTGCGGTCCTCCCCCGAGGTCGAGGTCCCCGACCTGCAACTGGTGTTCGTGATGGGCATCGTCGACGACCATGCGCGCAAGCAGCACCTTGGGCATGGCATCTCCTGCCACGTCGACGTGCTGCGGCCGCACAGCCGGGGCAGCGTCGAGCTGGCGAGCCTTGATCCGCGTCACGCGCCGCGCATCGACCCGCGTTTTCTCGAGGATGAGCGCGACCTGGCGCTGCTGGTCAAGGGCGCGCAGGCACAGCAGCGCATTGTCGAATCGGCCCCCTTCGATGGCATCCGCGGCGCGATGCTGTACCCGGTTGCCGCCAACGACACGAAGGCGCTGGTCGCCGATATCCGGGCCCGGGCCGACACCCAGTACCACCCGGTCGGCACCTGCAGGATGGGTTCGGACGATCAGGCCGTGGTCGACGCGCGGCTGTGCGTGCGCGGCGTCGCCGGCCTGCGCGTCGCCGACGCCTCGATCATGCCGACGATCGTCGGCGGCAACACCAATGCGCCGACCCTCATGATCGGCGAGAAGGCCGCCGAGATGATCCGCGCCGATGCTGCGAATGCGCATCCGCACTGACAGACAGCACACAGACACAAGACAACCGGAGACTCTCCCATGAAGCCATTTCTCAAGGCGCCGCTCGCGGCGGCGCTCATCCTCGCCCTGGGCGCCTGCGGCCAACGCAACGCCGCGCCCACCGGCGATGCGACGGCCCCGACCGTCGCGGCCAACGCGGTGTTCGAGGAAATCCTGCCGCTCGGCGATCGGCAGGCGTTCGAAGACGCCCAGCGTGGCCTGATCGCGCGTCCCGAAGGCAAGATCATGGGCCCCGATGGCCGCGTGCTGATCGACTTCGATGCCTTCAAGTTCGTCGATGGCGCTGCGCCGCCGACCGTCAACCCGAGCCTGTGGCGCCATGCCCAGCTGAACGCGCAGATCGGGCTGTTCAAGGTGACCGACGGCCTCTACCAGCTGCGCGGCTTCGACGTCGGCAACATGACGCTGGTCGAAGGCAAGACCGGATGGATCGTCATCGACGCGCTGACCGCCAAGGAGACCGCCGCCGCGGCGCTGGCCTTCGCGCGCAAGCATCTGGGCGACAAGCCGGTCAGCGCGGTGGTCTTCTCGCACAGCCACATCGACCATTTCGGCGGTGCGCTGGGCGTGATCTCGCCCGAAGAGGCAGCGGCTCGCAAGGTGCCGATCGTCGCCTCGACAGGGTTCATGGAGGAGGCGACCAGCGAGAACGTGATGGTCGGCACCGCCATGGGCCGGCGCTCGTTCTACCAGTTCGGCAAGGAACTCGAACGGTCGCCCAAGGGGCTGGTCGACACCGGCCTCGGCAAGGCGGTAGGCTATGGCACCTTCGGCATCCTGCCGCCGACCGTCCTGGTCACGCAGCCGACCGAGGAGATGACGCTCGACGGCGTGCGCTTCGTCTTCCACAACGTGCCGGGTGCCGAGGCGCCGGCGGAGATGACCTTCTCGATTCCGGCGCTGAAGGCCTATGGCGGCGCGGAGAACCTGGCGCAGACCATGCACAACCTGCTGCCGGTGCGCGGCGCCAAGGTGCGCGATGCGCTGAAATGGGCCGACTACATGCAGCAGGCGCTCGACCAGCTCGACGGCGCCGAGGTCTATTTCGGCCAGCACAACTGGCCGATCTGGGGCAACCAGCGCATCGTCGACTTCATCACCAAGCATCGCGACGTCTACAAGTACACGCACGACCAGACGGTGCGCCTGATCAACGCCGGGCTGACGCCGCGGGAGATCGCCGACCGGGTCAAGCTGCCGAAATCGCTGCAGACGCACTTCGGCGCGCGCGGCTACTACGGCGACCTGCGCCACAACGTCAAGGCGGTGTACCAGTTCTATCTCGGCGCCTACGACGGCAACCCGGCGAACCTCGATCCGCTGCCGCCGCAGGAATCGGCCAAGCGTTATGTGGCGCTGGCCGGCGGCGCCGATCGCGCCATGCAGGCGGCGCAGGCCGCCTTCGACAAGGGAGACTACCGGTGGGCGGCCGAACTGCTCAGCCACGTGGTGTTCGCCGACAGCGGCAACAACGCCGCACGCGAGCTGCTGGCGCGCACCTACGAGCAGCTCGGCTATGTGGCCGAGGCCTCCACCTGGCRCAACAGCTACCTGAGCGCGGCGGCGGAACTGCGCCAGGGGCCGCCCAAGAAGGGTGTCGATCGCTCGGGCTTCATCGACATGCTGACGCATACGCCGGTCGAGCGCTTCCTCGAGGCCATGGCGGCCGGCCTGGACGGCCCCGCCGCCGAGGGCAAGAACACGAAGATCAACCTCGTCTTCAGCGACACCGGCGAGAGCTTCCAGCTCTGGCTCGAGAACGCGGTGCTGCACCACCGCAAGGCCGCGCCGGCCGCCGACGCCAACGCGACGCTGACGCTGACCAAGYCGATCTTCGTGAAGATGATGGCGGGTACCGCGGGCGTGAAGGACACGCTGTTGTCCGACCAGCTGTCGGTCGACGGCAGCAAGATCGAGCTCGTGCGCTTCCTGTCCCTGATCGACAAGGCACCGGGCACCTTCCCGATCGTGACGCGCTGAGCCGCGACGGCCGCGGCACCGAGGGGCGAGGCCCCGGGGCCGGCGCGCCACGTACGTGGTGCTGCGTGGCCGCCGGGATTGCCCCGGGCCATGGCGGCTTCCAGAATGCAGGGAGAGCCCGTGGCCCCACACGGCGCCACGGGGCCTCAAGCCATGGATTTCATCGTCGACGCCTTCGTCCGGACCTGGACCGATATCACGAGCGGCAGGCACGCGCCGCTCGCGTTTCGCTTCGTGGTTCAGCCGCTGATGGCGGCCTTCTTCGCGTTCCGGGCCGGCCGGCAGGATGCGCGCGACGGGCGTCCGCTCTACCTCTGGGCCCTGGCGACCGATTCGGCGCAGCGAAGGGCTCTGCTGAAGGAAGGCTGGCAGCACGTGGGAAAGGTGTTTGTGCTGGCGATCGTCATCGATGCGATCTACCAGTTCAGCGTGCTGCGCTGGGTGTATCCCGGTGAGGCCATCATGGTGGCCGCCGTCCTGGCGGTGATTCCGTATCTCGTCGTTCGCAGCCTGATCAATCAGGTGCTGCGCTGGAAGACTCGCAAGTGACGGGCGCCACGTACGCGCTCGTGCGGCGCCTGCACGTACGTGGATTGCGTGGCCGCCGGGATTGACCCCTTCGGGCCGCCAGA
Organism: Variovorax sp. P1_H2; assembly: GCF_056405295.1. NCBI lineage: Bacteria > Pseudomonadati > Pseudomonadota > Betaproteobacteria > Burkholderiales > Comamonadaceae > Variovorax > Variovorax sp. P1_H2. Next base: position 36,676 of record NZ_JBFUCJ010000026.1, read on the forward strand.
CCGACGATCTCATGATCGAGCAGGCCCCTGGGGCCCTCCACACCGGCGAGAACCCCGAGATCGAGCTGAGGGGCAAATAGGCGGGTCGTCTGCTCCACGTACGTGGTGTCGGTGGCCGCCCGGATACCCCGGGGGCGTGCTCGGAGTCCATCATCGCTTTCCGCCAACAATCTCTCGGGGTGAACGACCATGAGCCAACGATTCGAAGCTTTGAAATGCCTGGCTGCCGCGGCCTCGTTCGCGCTGGTCGCCGGCTGCGCCACGAGCAGCGCGCTCAGCAATGACAACCTGGCCATTGCCGCTGGCTTCAAGGTCATCACGCCTTCGAAACCGGACCAGCAAGCCATTCTGGCGAAGCTTCCCAAGGACAAGGTTTCGCCCGTCACCTACCAGGGCACCACCTACTACGTCCTGCCGGATTCGATGAACAATCTCGCCTATGTCGGCGGCCTGCCCCAGTACCAGGACTATCAGCGGCTGCGCGTTGCGAAGCAACTCAGCAACAACAATCTCGAGGCGGCCCAGATGAACGAGATGAATGCCATGGATTGGGGCGCCTGGGGCGGCTGGGGCGGGCCCGCCTTCATCGGATTCCGTCGCTAGCAACAGGCTGATGGCGCGTGAGGAGTGCCGGGCTGCCTGCGCGCCGTGGTCGGGCGTTGGCCTCGACCGCGTCGCGCGACATTCTCGTGCGCCTACGTACGTGGTGCTGCGTGCTCGCCGGGATGGTCGCATCGCCTGGATGGCCTCACCATGGATGACCGGTTCGGCGCAGGTGAAGAAGCCGGCCACTGCCTGGAACCGGAACCTTCAATGCCTCGGGAGACGCCGAAGCCATGTCCACCACCGTCTACGTCGTCGGATTCAAGAAGGATGAGCGCGCGTGGTTCGAATCGGCACTCGGACGGATCACCGATACGGTGGTATTCGTGGACGACGGCGAAGCCATTCTTGCCCGACCGCCCAGTGGTTCGGGTCAGTGCCTGATTGCGTCGGCCGATGTCGACGAGGCCGCAACGCTCAGACTGGTGCGTGAGTTGAGGCACCGGGGCGTGGCACTGCCCGTGATCGTCCTGGGTCCGCACTCTGCGTTTCGTACCGCCGTCGACATCGCGCGACTGGAGGCGACAGATTTTCTGGAGCGGCCGGTCAGCGTGCGCGAACTGCGTGCTGCGGTGCGTCGCGTGCGTTCGGATCCGAAATGACTCGGGTCGTCCAGCCGCGGCACCGGTCGTGCTCAAAGCAGCCTGAAGGTGATTCCCGCAAAGATGCCCAGGCCCGTCGCGGACATGATCAACGCCATGACGAACGAGGGCTGCATCAGACGAAAGTTCATTTCTCGTCGCATGGCCTTCAGCCGAAGCCAGTACTCGATCGTGCCCATGACCATGGCCATGGTGCCCAGGCCTGTCAGGAAGAGGCCCATGTTGCGCGGCGACTGGCTTGCTGCCACGATTCCCCCTTGCTGCTGCATGGCCTCGAGCACCTTGTAGATGGTGAATCCGAAACTGATCATGGAAAGGGCGGTCCTCACCCATGCCATCAAGGATCGATCGGCAGCCATGAGGGTGCGCTCGATGGCCAGCTCGGTGTTCAGTCGGGCCGACGCGCTGGATGACGATGGTGGCGGCTCGGACGGTTCAGGACCCGGAATCGGCGTCAATGAAGTTGGAGGTGCTGGCATATGGTTCCCATGCGTGGTCGCGTCCGTGTATCGAAGGAATTGTGCGGACGCCGAAGGCCGAACGCCAGTGCTTTGTCCACCTAAATGCCACGTACGTATGGGCCTGGCGGTTGCGCGCCTCGCGCCTTGGCCGGCCTCGGGTCGTCTTCAAGGGCTGAGGCCAGGCGCGGCCTGCAAGCGCCGGAGGTGGCTTTCTGCGAACGACACGAACCAGTCGATGCTCTCAGGTTTCGCCAGCGCGTCCCGCTTGACGACCTTCTCCAACGCATGCCCCAGCATCAGCTTCTTCACAGGCAACTCGAGCTTCTTGCCAGTGATGGTCTTCGGAATGGCGTCGACCTGCAGGATCTCGTCGGGCACGTGCCGGGCGGACAGGCTGCTGCGCAGCCCCTGCCGGATGCGGTGGCGCAGCGCTTCGTCCAGCACGAGGCCGGGGCGCAGTTGCACGAACAGACCCAGATACGAGGGCCGTCCCAGGTACTCGAGGTCCACAACGAGGCTGTCCACCACCTCTTTCAGCGCCTCGACGACGCGATAGAACTCCGCTGTGCCCATTCGTACCCCCTGGCGATTGATGGTGGCGTCGGAGCGGCCGTAGATGATCCCGCCCACTGCCTCCGGACGCGGCACCAGCCGCAGCCAGTCGCCTTGCCGCCAGACCGGCTGGCCGGCCGCGTCCCGGAAGGTGTCGAAGTAGCTCTCGCGATAGCGGCTACCGTCCTCGTCGCCCCAGAAGTACAGCGGCATGGAGGGGATCGGCCGCACACACACCAGTTCGCCAACCTCGTCCTGCAACGGTCGCCGGTCATCGCTCCAGGCCTCGACGTGCGTGCCGAGCACGCGGCATTGCATCTCCCCCATTCGCACCGGCAAGGTCGGCAGGCCGACCACGAATCCCCCTGTGATGTCGGTACCGCCCGACACGATGTTGAGCCATAGATCCTCCTTGACCGTTTCATACAGCCAGCGGTACGCCTCGGGCGACAGTGGGGAACCCGTGGAGCACACCGTGTGCAGGGTGGACAGATCGGCCAGCTCGCTCGGAACGATGCCGGCCTTCAGGAACGCATGGTGGATGGCCGCGCCGACGCCGAAGACATTCACGCGATGTCGACCCGCGAGCTTCCATAGGTGCCCCCAGTCGGGCTCCGGACCGGCGCCAGTGACGCATCCGTCGTAGAGCACCAGGGTGGCGCCACCCAGCAGGCCCATCACGTGGGCGTTCCACACCATCCAGGAGGTGTTCACCGCCCACAGCACGCGCACGCCGGGGTGGAGGTCGTTGTGCAGCACCATGTTGACCATGCCGTTCGCCAGCACGCCTGCGTGGCCGTGCACGATGGGTTTGGGCAGTCCGGTGGTGCCCGAGGAGTACAGGATCCACAGCGGATGATCGGCCGGCAGGGCTTCGGACCGCAGGGGCGCTTCGGCCGCGATCGCGTCGGTCCAGGTCACCACACTGCGGATCGCAGCCTGCGCCGGCGGCACCGCGAAGGGGTCGAGGTGCGGCACCCACAACACGCCGGTGACCGAGGGCAGTTGGTCCAGGATCTCGCCCAGGGCGGCGCGGCGGTCGAACGGCTTTCCGGCGAACCGGTAGCCGTCCGCCGCGACCAGCACCTTCGGCGCGATCTGGGTGAAGCGGTCGCCGACGCTCACCGGCCCCATGTCGGGCGCGCAGAGAGACCAAACCGCGCCCAGGCTGGCCGCCGCGAGGAAAGCCACCACGGCCTGCGGAATGTTGGGCAGATAGCCGGCCACGCGGTCGCCCGGCTGTACGCCGAGCCCGCGCAGGGCAGACGCCACCGCGCCCACCTGGTGCCGCAGCGTCTCCCAGGGAACTTCGCCCGTGCCGCCGGCCTCGCTCTCGTACACGATGGCCGGCGTGGCGAGCCCGGTGTGGCGCAACGCCTGATCCACGAAATTGAGGCGCGCACCCTCGAACCAGCGCGCCCGCGGCATGTCACCGTCCAGCATGCGGACAGGGGGAGCGGTCATGGGCAAGTCGAAGAAGCCGAGGATGGCGCTCCAGAACGCTTCCGGTTCGTCGACCGACCAGCGCCAGAGGTCCTCGTAGCCATCGAACAGCAAGCCGCGTTCACGTTGGAGCCAGCCTTCGAAGGCAGTGACGAGGGCCTGTGCCTTGCGTTCCGGGCTGGGCCGCCAGAGGGGCGTGTCTGTCGCGATGGATGCGTTCACGTCGTGCGTGGAGATGTCGGTTGACTGCATGCGGTCCCTCTCAGGATTCGGCAGTGAAGCCGATCCGCTTCACGTTGTCCCGCCATTGCGCGTTCTCGGCGCGCACGCGCTGGGCGAGTTCCTGCGCGGTGGAACCCTGGGCCGTCATCCCAAACTCGGCCAGTCCGCGCACGAAGTCGGGCTGCAGTACAGCCGCACGCACCGCATCCCCCGCGCGCTGCGCCGCGGCTGCAGGCGTGCGCGCCGGCACGAACACGCCGAACCACTCGGTCATGTCCAGGGCATGGCCTTGCTCGCGGAACGTCGGGATGTCCGGCGCGAAGGCGCTGCGCGTCGGTCCGGAGACGGCCAGGAGGCGCAGGCGTCCCGACTTCATCTGTGGCAGGTAGCTGCCCAGCACGGTGGCGTAGGCCGGGAGCTGGCCGCCCATCAGGTCCTGCAGCCCGGGGCCATCGCCGCGATAGCCCACGTGGGTCAGTTCGACGCCCGCCAACTGGCCCAGGAGGCTGCCCATCAGGTGCGGCGTGGAGCCCGATGCCGGCGACCCGAACGAGCCCTTGCCCGGATTGGCCTTCACCCAGGCCACGAAGTCCGGGATGTTGCGCACGCTCTCCGGCACCGCCGGGCCGATGGCGAAGGCGAACGGGAAGGTGCAGACCATGGACACGGCCTGGACGTCCTCCGGCGTGTAGGGAAGCTTCCGATAGGTATGGGGATAGACGGTGAACGGTGCAGGAGGGGACAGCAGCAGGGTGGCGCCGTCCGGCGCGGCCTCCTTGGCCGCCGTCACGGCAATCTGAGCCCCCGCGCCCGGCTTGTTCTCGACGAGCACGTTCGCCGCGTAAGTGCCGCGAAGCTTTTCGGCCAGGCGGCGTGCCACGTTGTCGGTGCTGCCTCCGGGCGGAAAGCCCACCAGCACGCGAGCGAGCTCAGGTTGCTGACCGTGGGCGACACGGTGCATGCTGGCAGCACCCAGCGCAGCGAGGGCGGCCAGTTGGGTGGCGAATTGGCGGCGTGTGGTCATGTGCGGATCTCCGTCGTAGGTGTTTCGGGGACTGGCTGAGAGTCGCCGCGACTTTGCCGCATGACCGCGCCGCCGCTGTCGTGTCCTTGCGGCTGCTTGCGTAATCCTGCGCAGCCTAGGGTAAGACCTGATCTCTCGGGCAACCCGCAGGGAAGGCCCCGGAAATAGTGCGAACAGACCCTAAGTCGAGCGCCGGTAGGCGGAGGGCGTTACGCCCCAATGGCGGTGGAAGGCCTGGCTGAAGTGCGCAGCCGACGGATAGCCGGTCGCCTGGGCAACGTCCGCCAGCGGCATCCGCGATCCGTGCACCAAACGGGCGGCCGCCTCCATCCGCTGCAGGTTCAACCACGCGTGCGGCGTGGTACCAAAGGACACCTTGAATGTGCGCGAGAAATGGAACGGGCTCAGCCCCACCAGTTCGGCCAGCCGGGCCACCGGCCAGCGTTCATGCAGGGCGGCCGCCACCGCCTCGGCAAGCCGCGTCATCTGCCGCTTCGAAAGAGACGCGTGCGAACTCTGCAGCAGCGCGTGGCTGGCGTAGTTCTCCAGCAGGTGCAACGCAAGGGCCAGTGCAAGGTTCTCGCCGAAGGCCGGATGCAGGGAGATATTGTTGTCGAGGGAGCCGAGCAGCACTTGAGCGAACCCGGCCAGCACCGGGTCGCTGCGGCCGAAGCAGCTCTCCAGCTGGACGTCGCCGCCCGCGGCCCGCTGCAGCCACGCGGGCGCGAGGTTGATGATGATGTTGTCGCGCCTGGCGGTGCTGCGCCAGAAGCTGGGCAGCCCCGCCGGCACGACCACCGCCTCGCCCGGCTGCCAGCGTGTCTGCGCAACTGCGTTTCCCTGGCGCTGGAACAGTCCGGTGGGTGTGGACCGGCGCAGAAGGATGGTGTGGGCACTTACCGGTGGAACGTAGACGTCTCCCAGCGGGCCGACCTGGTGCCACACGACGAGGCCGCTCCAGGGCCGACCGATGCTCGAGCGGTGCACGTGTCCGGGCAAGGTGTGCCAAGGCTCGTCCGTCGTCCCGGACGCCAGCGCGTGCCAGCGATCGGCATCGAATTCCCGGTCCAGGCCGGAATGGGTCGCAGTCGGGGAAGTCAGCTGCATGTGGGAAGAGGCAGTGTGTGCGGGTTCTCGCGCCCCGGCATCGTAGCTCGCCACGACGGCACCTGCGCACAGGAAGCTGTGAACCCTGAGCACGACCCTGGCCGCCGGCGTAGCGGGTCATGGGGCCCGAGGTCGAGACCTCGGTGGAGCCTCTCCACCGTGCGAACTTCCCGCGATGCCGTCATCCGCGAGAAGCTGCTGGACAATGAAATCACGCAGCCACTTGTTGGCGGGATCGCGGTGGTAGCGGTCGTGCCAGTACAGGGCGACCTCGAAATCGGGCAGCGACAGCGGGTGCGGCTTGGTCACGAGCCGGAAGTGGGCGCTGAGCGTCTCGGCCAGCATCGCGGGCGCGGACCAGAGGAGGTCGGAGCCGACCACGAAGTGGGGCGCAGCCAGGTACTGCGGCAGCCGCACCTTGATGCGGTTGCGCGCACCGGCTTCGATGAGCGCGCGCTCGAGGACCACGTGCCCGCTGCCTGAATACTCGACCAGCAGGTGTTCGCTCTCGGCGAATCGCTTTGCCGTGAGCCTGGCGCCGGCGAGCGGATGGCCCTCCCGCATCACGCACACGTAGTGCTGCCTGAATAGCAAGCGGCTGTGGATGCCGGTCTCGAGCGAGGGCAGGAAACCGAGCGCGAAGTCGATCTGCCCCGCTGCCATGGCGCTCAGGGTTTCCGGAATCGGGCGAAACAGCGTGCGCAGGCGCAGTCCCGGTGCCGATTGCCCGAGCGCGGCAAGGATGCGAGGAAAGCACACCGCCTCGCCGATGTCGCGAGTTCTGACCGTGAACATGCGACGCGCGGTCGATGGGTCGAAGCGTCCGCGTTCGGCCCGCGTCTTGCGCACCATGGCCAGCGCGTCGAGCAGTTGCGGCGCCAGTTCCACGGCCAACGGCGTCGGCTCCATGCGGCGGCCCACGAGCGTGAACATCTTGTCGTCGTACTCCTCGCGAATTCGCTTCAGCGAGGCGCTGACGGCCGCCTGCGTCAATGCGAGCCGCTCGGCCGCCACCGTCACGGAGCGGTCGCGCCACATGGCCTCGAACACATAGAGCAGGTTCAGGTCCTTCATCGCGAAAAGTATAAGCCGCATCTATACCAATGAATCATCCTATCGGTATGGATTGTTCACGTGGTGCACCTCAGAATCACTTTCCAACAAGGAGACAACCATGACTCGACCGGCCCAGCTTCGCACGCCGAGGACGTTTCAACATCAACGCCGGATGCTCCTGCAATGCGCAGGCGCTGTCGCGGCGTGCGGCGCGCTGCCGACCTTCGCGGCCAACCCGTTGCACGTGTATGTCGGCTATCCCCCGGGTGGTGCCACCGATGTGATCGCGCGCCTGGTGTCGCGCCAGATGAACGGCTTCGATGCGATCGTCGAGAACCGGGCCGGCGCGGGCGGGCGGCTGGCGCTCGATGCCGCGGCGCGCGCCAGGAACGATGGCGACACGATCGTGGTCACGCCGGACTTTCCGCTCACGGTCTTTCCACACCTGTACAGCAAGCTGACCTACAACCCGCTCAAGGACTTCGTGCCGGTGGCGATGTGCGGCGTGTCCGAGTTTGCGTTGTGCGTGGGTCCGGCCGTGCCCAAGGAGGTGACCAGCGTCGGCGGATTCCTGCAATGGTGCCGGCAGAACCCGAAGCAGGCGCTGTACGCCTCACCCGCGCCTGGATCGACGCCGCATTTCACCGGCGTGATGCTGGCTGCGGCGGCGAAGGTCGAGCTCACGCACGTGGGCTACAAGGGGGAACGCAAGCGATGCAGGACCTCCTCGGAGGCCAAGTCCCCGCGAGCATCAACCCGGTGGCCGAAGTGTTGCCGCACCTGGGGAGCGGCAAGCTTCGCGTGCTGGCCACGACCGGCCCGGAGCGCTCGCGCTTCCTGCCCGAGGCGCCGTCGCTGCGCGAAGCGGGCTATCGCGATGTCGTGGTGCAGAGCTGGATCGCCGTGTTCGCGCCCGCGGGCACTTCCGAAGCCGCCGTCGCCGGAATGGAGAAGTCCATCAACGAGGCATTGAAGACCGATGCGGTCGCCGAAGGCTTCGCGAAGTTCGGCATTGCCGTGACGCCCATGGCCAGGCAACGCGTGTCCGCGCTCGTGCGCGATGACCTGCAACGCTGGGCAGGCGTCGTGAAGGCCTCGGGTTTCGTCATCGAGGAGTAGGCGCTTGAAGTATCAACTGTTCACCCATGGCCCGCGCAGGGCGCCGCGCGCCGGCATCCTGGTCGGCACAGCGTGGCTGGATCTTGCGGGCGCGGCAGGCCGCACCGGCCAAGAGGCGCTGGCCCGATCGTCGGTCGACGCCTTGCTGCAGCGGTGGGAGGAGTCGCAGCCGGAACTGCGGCGGCTGGCGAACGCAGTGGCCGCCGATGCGGCGGCCTTCGGCGATGCGAGTCTCGATGCGGCGCAGCTCGCAGTGCTCGCGCCGCTGGCGCGCCCAGGCGCCATCTACGCGGCGGGTGCGAACTACCGCGACCACGTCGAGGCCATGAGCCGCGCCCTCCACATGACGCTGGTGCTCGATCCCAAGAGCGAGGGCATCCCACCGTGGCACTTCCTCAAGGCAGGCGCCGCCAATCTTTCGGGCCATCGCGGTGAGGTGCCGTTTCCTGCCCGTACACAGCGCCTGGACTGGGAAGCGGAGCTGGCTGTCGTGATCGGCCGGCATGCTTCGGCCGTGACGGTCGAGTCGGCGCTCGATCACGTCGCCGGCTACATGTGCGCCAACGACCTGTCGGCGCGCGACAACTTCGTGCGCGACAAGGCCGAGCCGAACTCCCCGTTCAGATACGACTGGATCGGGCACAAGTGCTTCAACGGATCGTGTCCTCTCGGGCCGGTGTTCACGCCGGCCGAGTTCGTCGGCTCGCCGGAGGACCTCGACATCAAGCTGTGGGTCAACGGCGAGCTTCGCCAGGACTCGAACACGCGCAACCACCTGTACAGCGTCGCGGAGCAGATCGCTCACTTGAGCGAGTGCACCGACCTGTATCCCGGCGATGTGATCCTGACCGGAACCCCCGCGGGTGTCGGCATGGAAACCGGCACTTTTCTGAAGCGCGGCGACGTGACGAAAGTATGGATCCAGGGTCTTGGCGCGCTCGAAACCCGAATCGTCTGACCCAGGGCGATCGCTGGGCTCTTGCCTGAGCGCCCGGACACTTGCCGGACGCCCGGTGCGGGCTATCGGGGCCGTGCCAGGGTTTGCGCAAGTTCCCAGAGCGATCCCATCTGCCCGGAATGGAAGAGCAAAGGCGGCGTATCGGTCCGCGAGAAGCGCTCGACGCGGCCGAGGATGATCGTGTGATCTCCCTCCTGGTGGCGCGAGTACGTCGAGCATTCGAAGGTCGCGACGCTCTCGACGAGCCGCGGGCATTCATTGGGGCCGACCTCGAATGCTTCGGCGAAACGCTCGAACTTGTCCGCGGCGGGCTTCGCGAAGTGCCAGGCCAGATCGCGCTGGTCTGCCGTCAGCACGCTGAGGTTGAAGGACCGCCCGGCAATGAATACGTCGGCGCTGCGGGTGTCGTCGCGGATGCTCCAGAGAATCAATGGCGGATCCAGCGATACCGAAGCGAACGAATTGATGGTCATTCCCTCGCGCTTGCCGTCAGGCGCCGCTGTCGTGACGAGGCACACGCCCGTGGGGAAGGCGCCGAGTGCCTGACGCAATTGGCGGGCGTCGACCGTGTCGGCCGCATCGCCCGTGATGAGAGCCCAGGAGTACATGGCCGATGCTCCGCTCAGTACTGGCCCTTCGGCTCGAGGCCGAGCAGGTATTGCCCGACCATCGACGAGACCGCGTCCCAGTTGAGACTGATGTGGCGCGAGATGGCGTTCGTGTCGCGCCACATGCGCTGAATCGGTTGGTTCAGCGCCAGGCCCGCGCCGCCTACGCTGGCGAACACCGCTTCGACGGCGTCGCGCGAGAGCCGTGCGGCGAAGGCATGGTCGCGGCGGTTGCGAATACGTTGTTCGATGCTGATGATTCGGCCATCGGCCGCCATCTGCTCGACCTGCGCGGTATCGCGGTAGAGGAGCAGCCGCGCCGCGTCGACGCTCGCCGACGCTTCGGCCAGACGAGACTGCACCGGGAAGAACTCGCTCAGCCTGTTTCCCCCGCCGGACACCGCTCCCCGGGTGACGCGCGAGCCGGCCAGCTCGATCAGCTCGTCGACGGCGCCTTGCGCTGTTCCGACAATCGGCGATACGAGGCACACGGGGACTGCGGACAGGAACGGGATGCGGTAGATCGGGTTCACGTTGACCTTCGAGCCAGGCGGGCAGTTCGAGGACGCCTCCGCGAAAGTCAGCTTGCGGTGTATCGGAACAAAGGTCGGCTTGTCGATGACGACTGCCTTGGATCCCGTCCCGGCCTGGCCAGCCACGTGCCAGTTGTCCTCGATCGCCCAGTCGGTGCGCGGCGCGAGAAGAAAGCCCGCGCTGGGCGGCGCGCCCTTTTCTTCCGGAGGGAACTGAACGCCGAGCAGCGCCCACTGGGAGTTGTCCACGTTGGAGGCGAAGAGCCACTTGCCCTGCACCAGGTAGCCGCCCTCGACCTTCTCGGCCATCGTTGCCGGTGCATAGGACCCGCAAACGATCGCGCTGGGGTCCTTGCGCCACACGTCGTCCTGGGCTTCCTCCGGGAATGTCGCGACCAGCCACTGATGGATGGCGCCCAGGGAGCAGCCCCAGGACGACGAAGTGCAGCCGCGAGCGAGTTCGCTCACCACATCGATGAAGGCGGTGAATCCGAATTCGTAGCCGCCGTAGCGCGCGGGCTGCATCAGCTTGAAGAAGCCTGCGTCATGGAATGCTTGCGTCGTCTCATCGGAGACCCGGCGGTCCTGCTCGGTCCGTTGGGCCCGAAGGCGAAGCATTGGAACCAGTTCATTTGCGGACGCAACTATTTTCTCGATGGACGGAGCGCCCTTGACTGGCGACTTCCGACCCACGGTGGGAAGGTCGAACTGGTTGAGTTGTGCGAACAGGGTTGCGGCGTCGGTCACGAGTGTCTCCAAAAGGTAGGGTGTATCTCAGTCCAGAGGCCTCGATTGAATCTCATAACAATTGCAAATGCAATTAATAAGTGCCTGGGGTTTACGCTATATCGGTGACAATATTCGCTTGTAAGATCCCTCATGGCCAAGAGAAACACATCGGCGGTGGTGCCCATGGGGCAGCGTAGAGCAGGGGCTGTCGCGCTCAGCAATTCGATTGCGCTTGCAGACAAAGTGTCGAATCACGACCTGGAACGGGCCATTCCGTACTTGCTTGCACGTGCAGGAACCAGAATGGGGCAGTCGTTCAGCCGAGAGCTCAAGCAATTCAAGCTCTCGCTGACCGAGTGGCGGGTCTGCGTCGCCCTGCACCATCAGGCGCATCAGCGACTCTCCGATCTGGCATTGCACACATCGACCGAAGCCTCCACGCTCTCGCGCGTGGTCGACGGTCTTCTGCAGCGCGGCCTGCTGGTGCGGGATCGATCGGACGAGGATGCCCGCGCCCTCGCGCTCAGTTTGACCGAGGCAGGGCGCGATCTGACCCTGCGCATCATTCCACTTGCACAGGTCTATGAGCGCGTGTCGTTGTCCGGACTGACCCCCGTGCAAGCCGAGTCCCTTCGGGACATGCTTCGGATGGTCTACGACAACCTGGCAGTGCTGGACAACGAGTGACGGCTTCCCGAGCCCTGCTCGAACGAAGAGATCGGAGACGGCGCGGTGAACATCAACTCCATTGATCTGAATCTTTTTCTCGTGTTTCAGGCGATCTATGCCACGCGCAGCGTCACGCTCGCGGGCGAGCGCCTCGGCATGACGCAGTCCGCGGTGAGCAATGCCCTCAAGCGCATGCGCGAACGCTTCAACGACGCACTGTTCGTTCGATCCGCGGACGGCATGGTCCCCACACCTGTCGCCGAGCGCCTCATCGCTCCCATCGAGGAAGGCATCGCCTGCCTGGTGCAGGCCATCGACCAAGGCAGAACGTTCGAGCCTGAATCCTCGAGCCGCACGTTTCGAATCGCAGTGAACGACATCGGGCAACTGGTCATGATGTCCGAGCTGCTTTCGGTCGCACGCAGCATTGCGCCCGGAGTCCGCTTCGAAACCGTGGATGTTTCGATGGCCGAAGCCAGGCAGCGGATGCTCCATGGGCAAATCGACATCGCGCTCGGCAGCTGGGAGCTCATGGGACCCTCGTTCTACCAGCAGCGACTGTTCGATGAGACATTCGTCGTCCTGATGTCCAAGGCGTCTCGCCTGGGCACTCGCCGGCGCATCACGCTCGACGACTACCTCGCGGCGGAGCACATCGCGTATCGGCCCCAAGGAACGACCGACTCTCGACTTCGGCAGACACTGGATCGAGCCGGTGCCCTCGATCAGCGGCGAGTCGTCCTGACCGCCGCCCACTCGCTGGGCCTGTCGTCGATCGTCGCCACATCGGGATTGCTGCTGACCGCGCCGGCTCGCCTCGCCATGGCGATGGTGGGATCCCGCACGGATCTGCACGCCGTCGAGGCGCCATTCGAGGTCGAGCCCTTCGAAATTCGTCAGCAGTGGCACGACCGCTTTCATCAAGACAGTGGAAATCGCTGGTTGCGAGAGCTGATATTCGGTCTGTTCCATGAGCGATCACGACCGGCAGCCGCGGCACACGTGCAGAAGGAGTGCGCTTGAAGATCTCCACGTCGCTATTCCTTCGCCGCGTTGTTCAGGACGAAGTCGTATTCCAGCGTGTAGTAGGGGACTTCCATGCGTGTGCCGTCGGGGGCCAGGCCCGGCCCATGCCGCTGCCAGTCGGCGATCAGCGAGGAGCGCACGCCGAAGACGGCGTCCGAGTCGAGATAGGTGCCGCCTGATCGAAACACGTGCGTGATGAGTGTTTCGTAGCCCGCAGCCTTGATCATGAAATGCAGGTGTGCCGGGCGCCACGGGTGACGACCGAGTCTCTCCAACATCCGGCCGACCGGACCGTCGTGCGGGATCGGATAGGGGACGGCCACGATCGATCTGAAGTGATAGCGCCCGTCCTCGAGGCTCGTCAGCCGGCCCCGGCCCTCCGCGTGGTCCAGCCCGGGGCGCTGGACATCGTAGGAGCCTTCGTCGTCGGACTGCCAGACGTCGATGTCTGCATGGGCGATCGGCTCGCCGTCGATCCCTCGGAGGGTTCCGCTCACGAAGCACGGCTCGCCGCTCGCACCGTTGGAGATGTCGTCGCCATTGTTGTACGTCGGAGCGGCGGGCACATAGAAGGGACCGAAGACGGTTGCCTCCGTGCAGCCGGTCGGGCGCCGGTTGCATTGCGCGGTGACAAGCGTTGAAAGTCCCAGCACGTCGGACAACAGGATGAATTCCTGCCGCTTGTCGTCGGTGATGTGTCCGACGCGCGTGAGGAAATCGATGCCGTAGGACCACTCTGCCTCGGTGAGTTCAACCTCGCGTGCGAAGTCGTGAAGGTGGCGGACAAGGCTGTCCATCACTGCCTTCAAACGCGCGTTGGTCGTTGCGCCATGCGCCTTGAGGGCTGCGCCGGTGATGGTCCATTCGTCGATGTCGATCATTTGATTCGCCTGCATCTCAGCGCGGGTTCAGGACAGATCCAGCTTGAACAGGGACGAGGCGTTCGTTCGGCCGATCTTCTTCCGGTCGGCCTCGCTGATGCTTGCGTCGTTGAACCAGTCCGAAGCGTGGTCGACGTTCTCGAAGGGCCAGTCGGTCGAGAAAAGGATCCGGTCCGATCCGACTTCCAGCATCGCGTCGATCAGCGTCTGGGTGCGGAAGTTGCCGGACGTGGTGAGGTAGAAGTTCTCTTGGAAGTAGTCGCAAAGCTTGCGCTTGGCCGGATAGCCCTTCGGTGCCTTGACCCAGGCATTGCGGTGATCGACTCTCCACATGTTGTAGGGAAGCCCTTCGCCCAGGTGGCCCAGGATGATCTTGAGACCAGGATGGCGATCGAAGAGGCCACTCGCCATGAGGCGCAGGGCGTGGACCGCGGTTTCCTGTGCGAACGCCCATGTGGGGCCGAGCAGCCACGGGTGACCTTCATAGATCTGCGCCCAGCTTGCCAACGGATTGCGTGGATGCAGATAGAACGGCGCGTCGAGCCGCTCCGCCGCAGCCCAGAAGGATGCGTACTGCGGTGCATCGTAGTAGACAACGTTGTCAGGCGTACCGACCTGCGAGAACCCGTTGACCAGCGCGCCGCGGAAACCGAGTTCGGTCATGCAGCGCTCGAGTTCCCGAGTTGCCTTTTCAGGATCCTGCATCGGCAGGGCGGCGAATGCCTGGAAGCGGTCGGGTCGCCTGGCCACCTGCTCAGCCAGAAAGTCATTGGCCCGGACCGAAAGCTCGCAGGCCTTTTTCGGATCGGGCACCGCTTGAACGGCAGGCGCGTTCAGCGAGAGGATCATCATCTCCATGCCGTGCTCGTCCATCTGGCGCAACCGGCCTTCATGGATGTCGAGGAGGCGAGCGCTGAGTTCCCTCCAGTAGGCTCCAGGCACGAAGCCAGCCGAATCCTGCAGCGTTTCGGGAATCGCAAAGTGTTCCTCGAGCCCGATCTTTCCTTGCATGCCCATCTCCTTTGTGCGACGCGAGGCGCAAATGCTTGATTTCATGGCGGCGCCACAGCGGCACCTTCCTGATTGGCGAATCTACGGGTGCCTCGCGGCGCGGTCTAACGAAAATCGGTGATAGCGCGCATTCGCGCAGCGCATGGTGGAGCGGGGCGGCACGGGTGGGAAGACCCGCCCCAACATTTCCAGCCGTCATAGGGCCTATCCGAAAAATGCGTTGGACCCGTCAAGCCGTGGTCTCCATCATTTGCGGCGTCGCCAGGCAACCCTCGCTGCGAGATCGCGCACCGATGTTCAGGCCGTGACAAGCCATTCTTCCCATTCGATCGGAGACAAAAGCCATGCGTCAAATCGACCTTCACAAGCTGGCCGACGATGCCCGCTTCAACCGCTTTCACAGGCTCGTGCTGCTCTGGTGCGCACTGATCATCGTGTTCGACGGCTATGACCTGTCGGTGGTGGGCATCGCGCTGCCGTCGATCATGTCCCACATGGGCGTCGACGCGACCCATGCGGGGTTCATGGTGAGCTCGGCGCTCTTCGGCATGATGTTCGGCGCCATCTTCCTGGGCACCATCGCCGACAGGATCGGCCGCCGCTGGGCCATCGTCTTATGCGTGGGTCTGTTCAGCATCTTCACTGCCGCAGCCGGCCTGGCCAAGGATCCCGTCACCTTCGGCGTGATGCGCTTCCTTGCCGGGCTCGGTATCGGTGGCGTGATGCCGAACGTGGTTGCGCACATGACCGAATACGCCCCCAAGAAGATCCGCGCGACCCTTGTCACCCTGATGTTCAGCGGCTATGCGGTCGGGGGAATCATCGCGGCGATCCTGGGCAAGAGTCTCATCGAGATCTACGGCTGGCAATCGGTCTTCTTCGCGGCGGGCCTGCCGGTGCTTCTGATTCCGTTGATCCTGAAATCGGTTCCGGAATCGATGCCGTTCTTGCTGGCCAAGGGCCGAACCGAAGCGTTGAAGCAGATCGCTTCGAGGCTCGACCCGAGCTACAAGCCGCTGGCCACCGACCGGTTCCTGGTGCCGGCGGCAGACAAGGCCGACAGCGCGCCCATCAAGCACCTCTTCCGTGAAGGTCGCGGCTTCAGCACGGTCATGTTCTGGATCGCGTTCTTCATGTGTCTGTTCATGGTGTTCGCGCTGAGCTCCTGGCTCACGAAGCTGATGGCCAGTGCCGGCTATAGCCTGGGCTCTGCGCTGACCTTCGTACTGGTGTTGAACAGCGGTGCAATGATCGGCGCGATCGGGGGCGGCTGGCTCGCCGACAGGTTCCACATCAAGTACGTGCTCGCTGGAATGTATGCGCTGGCCGCGGTCTCGCTGACATTGCTGGGGTACAAGATGCCGACACCGGTGCTTTTCATCCTCGTGGGTTTGGCCGGCGCATCGACGATCGGAACGCAGATCGTGGCCAACGCCTATACCGGACAGTTCTATCCGATGGCGGTGCGGTCCACCGGTCTCGGGTGGGCATTGGGCGTCGGCCGCAGCGGAGCGATCCTGGCGCCGATCCTGATCGGCGTGCTGGTTGGCATGAACCTGCCGCTGCAACAGAACTTCATCGCCATCGCGATTCCGGCGGTGGTCGGCATGATCGCGGTGTTGCTGATCCATCACGACCGGTCGGCCTCGATGCAAGGCATGGGCGCAAGCCCGGGATCCACTGCGGCGCCGGCGAACGTGTCCGTGCCGCGCGGGACCTGATAATGCGCAGATTGAAATCTTTCACCGGCCGATGGCGATCTCTCACATCGTCCAGTTCCAGAGGAGATGTCAATGGAAAAGAAGCAGATCTTGGTGATCGGCCTGGAGCCGGAGCTTGTCGACTTCAGCACGATGCCGGACATGAACGCAGCAAAGGTGCGGGCCGGGCTCGATGCCGACAAGGCAAGGCTTGCCGATCTGGGCTACGAAGCCGAACTGTGTCTGACCGACCTCGGAAGCACGGCAGAGGCCGTGGTCGCCCGAAGGCTGTCTGAAAAGCCGTTCGACTGCGTGGTGATTGGCGCCGGCATCCGCACCCTACCCGCCTATTTCCTCCTTTTCGAGAAGCTGGTGAACGTGGTGCATCGACACGCGCCGGCCGCCCGGCTTTGCTTCAACACGAAGCCGAGCGACACAGCCGAAGCTGTTCGGCGTTGGGTCTAGTCGAACGCTCGCGCAAGTCAGCCCGGGTCAGGAAGCAGCCCGGGGGCAGGACGGTCGTGAAGCCTGATCAGGTGGCTGCCGCATAGCGAAGATAGTCGGCGCTGATCCGCCTTGAATGGGTAACCAGCGCGCGAACGAAGGTCAATCGCGCCGCCTCGTAGCGGGCCAGAGCGGCGGCAACGGGTTCCATTGCGCTCCGGTGCGCCAGCGTATGGGCCAGCACCGCCGCATCCTCCACCGCTGTTGCGAAACCGCGTCCTGTCATCGGCGAAACGACGTGGGCAGCGTCGCCCACGATCGCCAAGGCGCCAAGCGCCAACCGCTGCGGTTCGTATTCGGCAATGGGGGCACCGCTCAGTGCGTCCGTCGAGCGTACTCCCGCGGCCACCGCCTCCGCCCATGTCTGCGGCCAGAGTTGGGGGATGAGCGCAATCAAGTCTTCTCGGACATCTGCATCGATCGCGCCGCGTCCGAGTGTTCCCACCAGGTGGCCGTCCGCCGTCAGGCGGTTGGTGCGACGAAGCAGCTCTTCCCGGTGCACGTCGAACCATGCGAACGTGACCTGGCGYCGTCCGATTTCCACCGATCCATCGCGACCGGGAAGCACCGCGGCGACCAGGCGATAGCCGTCGACAAACTCTATCCAAAGTCCGCCGTTCGACGGCCAGGGCACAGGGCGCGCCAGCGCTTGTTCGTCGATCAGACCGCGCCACACGACATAGCCGGCATAGCGGGCCAGTGGAGCGTCTGGTGCAATCGTTCGGCGAACGATGCTGTGGTATCCGTCAGCGCCGATCACCGCATCGGCAACCCTCTGCGTTCCGTCCGAAAACGAGAGTTGCGCTCGATCGCCAAGCTCGGTGACCGACGTGACGGCCTTGTCTTCTTCGAGGACGATGCCGGGCGTCGCGGCGGCCCGGTCATGCAGCCAGGCGTACAGCGCCGGCCAAGTCGTCAAATCACGATCACGATAAGCGGGCACGACGGGCAATATCGGGTGCGCGCGCGGATCATGACCAACAGCCGCTGCAAGCGCCGCAAGATCGATGCTCAGGCTGTCGCCACCTTGCACGCGCCGGGCAGAGCGCTCGACAACACGAACCGGCACGCCCCTTGTTGCGCAAGCCAGCGCAAGCGTGAGGCCGGCAAGAGAAGCTCCGACTACAACGATCTGCGGGTGTGTGGTACTCATCGGGTGCGAGCGTTCATGGAATATCGTTGCCCGTGATCCTGATCATCCGGGAACGCATGAGCTGATCTATTGACCGAAGCGCCATGCGTTTCAGTCAACAGGATGTTGTGGTTTCGGGTTCAAGCGATGCCGGCGCCAAGGGCCGGGAAGACATCGGTGAACAGCAATCCGATCAGCTGCTGTCCGTTCGGCGTGGACCAGTCCTGCGCGATCTCCGCCATCAGCGTGTTGGTGGCGGTGAGCACGACGCCTGCATCGTGCATGCGTTGACGCGAGAACTCTTCGGAAAGATGGCTGGGCGATCCGGAAGCATCCATCACAGCTTGGACGGCGAAGCCTTCGAGCGCAGCGTCGATGGCCGGGAAGATGAGGCAAACGTCGGTGGTGACGCCCGCCATGATCAGATTCTTGCGGCCCGTGGCGAGCACCGCATCGCGGAAGTCAGGGTAGGCCCACGCGTTGACGACGCCGGGGCGCTTGATCCGCGCCGCATGCGCGTCGGGCAGGATCGCGGCGATTTCCGGAAGAATCGGGCCTTGGGCGCGTTCTTCCTGACTGGACGTGATCACGACCGGCAGATTGAGAATCTTCGCCATCTTGGCCAGCGCGATCGACTGCTTGGCCGCGAGTTCGCGGTCGATATTCTTGATCAATTGCATCGTGCCGACCTGATGGTCGATCAGCAGCAGGGCAGGGTTCTCGGCGGTGAATCGTTCAACTTTCATGATGTAGCTCCTCGGTAGTGAATGGGGCAACGCCCCGGGTTGCGTGGCGGCCTCTTACAGCCTTCCCATCTCGCCACGTTGGTAAGCGGCGGTTGCCGCGATCAGGCTCTCCTGGCTCGCAAAGGCCATCGGCCCGTTTGAAAGTACGGGTTGGTGCAGCGGCTCGCCGATGAACACGGCGACCTTCGCCCCGCCAGCCTTGGCGACGAGCTTGTGCGTCGTCGATTCGGTCGCGATCGGCAGGATCGAGGCACCGAGGTTGTCGAGGCCGAAGCCTTCGCCATTGACCTCCAGGCTGCCGAGGATCGGCATGAAGAAGGCGCGCTGGCCTGCAGGAACCGGCAGCACCAGTTCAGCGCCGGTCTCCAACGCGATGTCCAGCAAGGTCACTTCGGTCGGCGGCGTCAGCGGCGAGTGCACGCCGTCAAAACGACCCAAGGGGACGCGGACCCGCGCTCCTGGGCGATGCACCACGGGGACGTCCTGCGGGGCCAGGGTCAGCGCGAACGGCGCCGCGTTCTGGCGGTCCCGAGGCAGGTTGACGAAGATTTGCAGCAGGTGCGTGGTGCTCCCCGGCACCGCAGGGTTCTCTTCATGGACCACCCCGCGCCCTGCAGCCGTCCAATGCAGGCCGCCCGGCTCGATCAACGTCCTGTTGCCCTGTGAATCGCGGTTGGCAATGCCCGTCTCCGAGTCGAGGAACAGGTAGGTCACCGCGGAGAAACCGGCGTGCGGATGCGGCGGGAAGGTGGGGGCGCTCATCCAGGCATGATCGATTCCCATGAAGGGATCGAGCTGCGCGGGATCGGAACCATGCAGGCGGTAGGCCCGGAAATGGCTCCCCCGGTTGGCGCGCTGCATGCGGGCGATGGTGGTCATGGCAGTCTGCTCTTCCTGGCTCCGGTGGCCTTCAGGCGGCTTCGGTGACCGCCAGCGTCGGATAGTCGGTGTATCCCTTGTCGGTCGGCGGCGCGAAGAAGGTGTTGCGGTCGGCCGCGTTGAGCGACGCGCCCACGCGGAAGCGCTCCGGCAGATCGGGGTTCGCAAGGAAGGCACTGCCGAAGACGGTGGCGTCGGCCTTGCCCTCGGCCAGCACGCTTTCGGCGCTGTCCTGGGTCAGCCCGCCGCCGATCAGGTAGGCGCCGTCGAAGCGCGGGCGCAGCAGCGCGTGGTAGTCGACCTTCGTGCCGAACAGGGCGACATGCAGATAGGCAAGGCCTTGGCCGCGCAGCTTGTCGACGAGATAGGCGTAGGTTTCCTGGGGCGCGGCATCGCTGATGCTGTTGTAGTTCATCTCCGGCGAAATCTTGATGCCGACCCGGTCCGCCCCGGCCTGCGCCACCATCGCAGCCAGCACCTCCAGCACGAAGCGGGCGCGGTTCTCGACCGATCCGCCGTACGGGTCTTGGCGCTGGTTGCTGCCCGACGAGAGGAACTGCTCGGGCAGGTAGCCCGAGGCTCCGTGCAGTTCCACGCCGTCGAAGCCCGCGTCGATGGCACGGCGGGTTGCTTGGCGGTAGTCGTCGATCACGGCGCCAATCTCGGCCACGCTCAGCGCGCGAGGCGTGACGAAGTCGACCTGGCCGGCAGGCGTCCACGCCTGGCCCTCGGGCTTGATGGCCGAAGGCGCCACTGGCGTCGCGCCGTCGAGCAGCGAGGGGTGCGACACCCGGCCGCAATGCATCAACTGCATGAAGATGCGGCCGCCGCGGGCGTGCACGGCCT
Source organism: Variovorax sp. P1_H2 (assembly GCF_056405295.1). NCBI lineage: Bacteria > Pseudomonadati > Pseudomonadota > Betaproteobacteria > Burkholderiales > Comamonadaceae > Variovorax > Variovorax sp. P1_H2. Next base: position 57,087 of record NZ_JBFUCJ010000026.1, read on the forward strand.
CGGTCACCTTCTTCCAGGCGGTGACCTGGGCCTCGGTTTCGATGCCGGGCGTGTGCACGTAGCCCTTGCCCATCGCAGACGGAAACACGCCTTCGGAGATGACGAGACCCGCACTGGCGCGTTGGGCGTAGTAGGTGACTGTCAGGTCGCTGGGAACGCCGTCGCCATCGGCGCGCGAGCGGGTCATCGGCGCCATGACGAGACGGTTCGGCGCAATGAGGCGGCCGATTCGAACGGGGGTGAGCAGTTGACGCATGGTGAATTCCTTGAATGCGAGGGGAAGGAGGAGAGGGGAAGCCGGCGTTTTGCGAATGCGATGGACGTATCTTCGATTGATCTAGGGAAGAGATAAATACGTCAGAATGGCATTCATTGATCCAAAAATGGCGCAATAGAGATGGAGCTGCTGAACGACATGGCCTTGTTCGTCGAGGTCGCCCACACGCGGAGCTTTCGTCGTGCGGCGGAGGTCACAGGCGTGCCGAACTCGACGCTGTCCCGCCGCATCAGCGCCTTGGAGAAGGCCATCGGCCTGCGGCTCCTGCATCGCACGACGCGCAAGGTCGAGCTCACCGAAGCCGGGCAGCTCTACTACGAGCGCTGCAGGCGCATCGTCGACGAAGCACGGCTCGCTCACGAGCAGCTCGGTGAGATGCTGGCGCAGCCCAGCGGTGTGCTGCGCGCGTCGCTGCCGGTCGACTTCGCCACGATCTACATGGCGCCTTTGATCGCGGAGTTCGCTCGCCGCTACCCGGGGATCACTTTCGAATTCGACCTCACGCCTCGGCGCGTCGACCTGGTCAGCGAGCCGTTCGACGTCGCCATCCGCATGGGCGAGCTTGCGGACTCGAATCTGATCGCCCGCTTGCTGGCCCGTCTGTCGGTGCAGGTCTATGCCTCGCCCCGTTACCTCGAGCTGTCCGGTGAGCCAAGGCACCCCAGTGACTTGGCGCAGCACGAGTGCCTGGGTTTTCCCAAGGCAGGCCCATGGGCACTGCATCGTGGCGCGGAAACCGTCGAGGTCGAAGTGGGGGGGCGGTTTCTTGTCAACAGCGTCGGCATGTTCCGGCGCCTGGCGACGCTGGACCTGGGCCTGATACTGCTGCCGGAGGAGATCGCCGCCGAAGACCTGGCGGCCGGTCGGCTGCGCCGGATACTGCCTGACTGGCAGGGCAAATCAACGCCCGTCTACGCGCTGACCGAAACTCGCTTGCTGCCCGCGAAGACGCAGCGCTTCATCGAGTTTCTGCAGGAGCATCTGGGCAAGCAAGCTCGCCCGACAGAGTCCAGCGATGGAACGGCATCTTCGTCATCCTGATGGTGGTGGCCTTGATCGCCACCGTCTCGGCGGCGCTGTCGCTGCCGAACGATCTGGTGCCAGAGGAACTGCGCAGCCAAAGCCACCCCTTGCTCTTCATGAGTCTGGTCAGTGGCAGCTTCCTGCTGCTCTATGCGATGCAGCGCAGCCAGTACGAATTCTTCAGCGATGGCTCTGGCATACCTGGCCCAGCTTCTGGGGCAGCAAGCGACATTGCTGGCCTGTCTCGACTACTTCAACGTCATCGCCGCCATCGGGGTCCTCGGAGCGTTGGCGATGCTCTGTCAGCGCCTGATGAAATAGGTCGCCGTGCTTCACCGGCGCATCGGGCCTCGGGACGCCGAGAAGCGAGATGAATGCCCGCGATCATGCAGCGCACCGAACCGCCGGCCATCTCGATGGTCGGGACTTCGAGCGGCACGAGGCGTGCCGACCGATGGATGGCTGCCTTCTGTGCCTTGTCCAGGCTGTCGTGGGCGCGTTTCGACAGCGCCAGGATTCGGCCCTCCGCGCCCGAGAGTTCGATCGCGTTGCCCGCGAACTCTGCAACCTGCGCCCTGCTGAGCGCGATCACCTCGCGCCCCGATTCCTCCAGTCGCGCCCTCACCTGCGACGCACGCTGCGCATCGGGAATCAAGTCGAATCCGACCATTGCGAATTCGGTCGCAACGCACATCAGCACGTTGGTGTGATAGACCTGCCGGCCGGCCGCGTCGGCGGTGTCGAACACGATCGGCTCGAAGTTGAAGTGCGTGCTGAAACGCTCCAGTGCCACTGGATCGGCCCGGTTCGATCGCGCCGTATAGGCCACGCGGGCGACGTGGTCCAGCACCATCGCGCCGGTGCCTTCGAGGAACAGGCCATCCTGCTCCAGGCCGGAATAGTCGATCACGTCCTGCACGCGGTACTCGGCTTTCAGCATCTCGATCACCTCCGCGCGGCGTTCGCGCCGGCGGCTCGGGGAGTACATCGGGTAGATCGCCACATGGCCGCCGGGATGGGTGGAGAACCAGTTGTTCGGGAACACGGAGTCCGGCGTGTCGCGCTGACCGTCGTCATCGAACAGGTGGACGCGCACGCCCTCCATCTCGAGGCGCTGCGCAGCGGCCGTCACCTCGTCATAGGCCGCTTGGGCGATGGCTTCGGCCGCCGCTTCTTCCGCGGGTGTCTGAAAGCTGTTGTCGGCAGCGGTCTCGGGGTTCGGCGTGAAGGCATGCGGACGGATCATGACGACCGCGTGAGGTGCCTGGATGGAGCGAATGCTGGGCATGGCTGTTTTCCCGCTGCAGAAGTCAAGCGACGCGACGCATCACCGCGCGCGCGCCGCCGGCACGGGTGTGGCGAAACAGGTCCTTCGGATCGTCGGCCTCGGGCACCAGTTCCACGTCCACGCCGAGCTTGCGCCGGGTTGCCTGCTCGAGCACGTAGCGCAGCGTCGAATAGTCTTCCAGCGCGAAGCCGACCGAGTCGAACACTGTCACCTGCTCCGAGTTCTGACGGCCGGCCGCGGTGCCGGCCAGCACGCGCCACAGGTCGACCACCGGGAAATCGGCCGGCAGTTGCTGGATGTCGCCCTCGACGCGCGTCTGCGGCTCGTACTCCACGAACACGCGCGAACCGCGCAGCACCTCCGCGTGCAATTCGGTCTTGCCGGGGCAATCGCCGCCCACCGCATTGATGTGCATGCCCGGCTCGATCATGGCGGGCGTGAGGATGGTGGCGTAGGCCTTGTCGGCCGTCACCGTGGTGACGATGTCGGCTCCGCGCACGGCTTGCGCGGTGGAGTCGGCGCGCAGGATCCGCAGCGCGGGCCAGGCCGACAGGTTGCGCGCCAGCTTGTCGGTGGCGCGCGGGTCGACGTCGTACACCGCGATCTCCTCGATGCCCAGATGGTGGTGGAACGCCAGCGCCTGGAATTCGCTCTGCGCGCCATTGCCGATCAGCGCCATGCGGCGGGCGCCGGGGCGTGCCAAGGCGCGCGCGGCCATCAGCGAGGTCGCGCAGGTGCGCAACGCCGTGGCGAGCGTGAGCTCCGAGAGCAGCACCGGATAGCCGGTCTCGACGTCGGCCAGGACGCCGAAGGCCATCACGGTGTACAGACCCTGCGCCGTGTTGCGCGGATGGCCGTTGACGTACTTGAAGGCGTAGTTCTTGGCGTTCGACACCGGCATGAGCTCGATCACGCCGATGTCGGAATGGCTGGCCACGCGCGCCGACTTGTCGAAATCGGCCCAGCGCACAAAGTCGTCGCGGATGGCATCGGCCAGTTCGCCAATGAAGGTTTCAACGCCGATCGCCTGGATCAGGCGAGACATGGTGGGAACGTCGACAAAGCGGGTCATGGTTTTTCCTCGAAGGCTGCAGGGCGGCGGGTGCCGTCGCCATGGCCAGATTGTTCCGTGAGGAGATGCCAGATTGAAGTGTGCAACTTGCCAACTTAACGGTACAAGCGTACATTTTGCCAACACAGGTTATCAAAATGAGCATTCATGGACGATACGGATCGCCAACTACTCTCTCTGTTGCGTGACAACGCCCGAACGCCGGTGGTGGAACTGGCCAAGAAGCTGCGGATGGCACGCGCGACCGTGCAGAACCGGATCGGCAAACTGGAGGGCGAAGGCACCATCGTCGGCTACACGGTGCGTCTGAAGCCCGAGGCCGAAGGGCACCGCATCCGCGCGATCACCAGCATCGCGGTGGAGGGCCACCACGGCGAGGCGGTCCGGCGTGCACTGCGCGGCCATCCGAACGTGGTTGCCCTGCACACCACCAACGGCCGCTGGGACCTGATGGCCGAACTGCGTGCAGACACGCTGGAGGCTTTCGACCAGTTGTTGAATGCCATTCGCGCCATTCCGGGCATTTCGAACACGGAGACCAGCATCCTGCTGTCGACGCACAAGCTGTAGCGGTGCGGTGGCGGCGGCAGGGGCAGGGGCAGGGCGGGCAGAGCAGGTGATTCCGGTGCTGTTCGAGCGCCCGGCCTGAAGCGTGCCGGCGTGGAACCCGGCGTCGCGCCGCGGTGTCGAAAAAGGCCGAGCCTTCGACAGGAGACGCCATGCGCCGACGCTTGCTTTCCACGCTGGCGGCGAGCGTCGTCGCCGCCAGCGCATCGGCGGCGGCGGCCGCAGCCGCAGCCGCACTCTCGGTCGTTTTCGTCGATCCGGGCAAGTTCACCGATGCCGCGTATTCGCACCCCCAGGGCACCGAGCAGCAGCGCGCTGAAGTGCTGCGCGACATCGAGCGGCACCTGCGGCAGCTGGTCGAGCAGGGCCTGCCGGCCGGCGACGCGCTGCGCATCGAGGTGCTGGACATCGATCTGGCCGGGTGGTTCGAGCCGTTTCGCTTCCGCGCCGGCACCGACGTGCGTGTCCTGCGCGACATCACCTGGCCGCGCATCCATCTGCACTACACGCTGACGCGCGGCGATCGGGTCATCGCGAACGCCGAGGAACAAGTGACCGATTTGAACTACCTCATGACGGTCAATCGCTATGGATCCAGCGACCGACTGCGCTACGAGAAGGCACTGCTGGACGACTGGTTCAGCCGGCGCATCGCCGCCCAGGCTCGGCAGGACTGAGCCCGAGGCGGCCTCTCGCTGGGCTGAGCTTTCGCAGGCATCGGACCCGGCCGGTGCCAGGCACCGCACCTGCGTGCCAACTGCAGCATAGTGATTGCTTACTTAAAGCACAGCCGACCGGCGGCACACCCCCATCCGCGATACGAACTCACACCCTGCGGAGTGTGATTTTTTGTTACTAAAGCACTCAATTTAGGCTCGGACGTCGCGATGTAACCAGTTGTGTGAATTTCTTCCTCTGAAATTGAATACCTACGGCCTAAATTCGAAAGTATTCAATTTCCGCATCGGCGGGCAACAACGAACCGAGGAAGAACACTATGAATCGCGTTTTCAGAGTCGTCTGGAATTCATCGAAAGGCCATTGGGCTGTAGCCTCTGAACTGGCAACCGCCATCGGCAAGTCGGTGGCAACGGGCGTTTCCAAGCCCAGTTCCGACCGCCGGGCGCCCCGGTTTGCTTGCGCGAAAGGGCTCCAAGCGGCTGTTGCCCTGGCACTCCTCGCCTTTGCAGGTGTCGCCTCGGCGGCGAACTGTGGCAACGACAAGGACGTAGGCAACGCCCTGTGCGGTGAACACGCACCCGCACCCGCACCCGCACCCGCACCGGCACCGGCACCGGCACCCGCACCGGCACCCGCACCCGCACCCGCACCCGCACCGGCACCGGCACCCGCACCGGCACCTGCACCCGCACCGGCACCTGCACCCGCACCCGCACCGGCACCGGCACCGGCACC